>DATDKS010000025.1:0-7698 GCA_036519825.1 Nitrososphaera sp.
AAGACTTGGCAGCATTGAGCATTTCCGCTGCGCTTCTGGCAGCATTTGAAGTCTGAAATGACTCGGCATTTCTATCGTATATTCCGCGAAGTGACTTTGACTTTGAGGTATTTGGCAGGATATTGTGCCTATCCTTAGGACCTGCTCGTGCAACCTTAATAGCCATGGCCGCGCCGTCACTTATTCTGTTTTTGGCTAGATCATTGACGGAGTAAAAGCCAATTGAACCATCAAGGATGACCCTAATGCCTATAGAGCTGACACTCTGCGACTTGGCTTGCTTGACGTCGTTGTTCTCTATGAAGACCTCAGACTCATTGTTGGTGGCTGCATATGCTTCTGCGTCACTTGCTCCAAGGGTCTCAGCCTGCTTTATAGCGTAATGCAAAAGGTCCAGAATCATTCTTGCACTCCTCCGATGATCGCCGTGCACCTGATATACGGTCCACCACCGTCAACCTTGGCCGGTTGATACTTGCCACAGTAGCCAGTGCCGATGTCGTACTGAAATTCGTTACCTACCATGTCAACTGACTGCAGCACCTCAAATGCATTGCCTGAAATACTTGCGCCCCTGAGCAATTCCTTTATCTCACCTTTTTCTATCAAGTATACCTCTTCAGCACCAAACATGAACTCGCCGTTTGCATCTGCCTGCCCATTTCTTGCGCCCTTGATAATATATCCGTGCTTGGTTTCCCTTATCATATCATTTAGCTTATCGTTGCCGGGCTCAATGTACGTGTTCCGCATTCTTATGAGGGGCTCATCGCTGTACTGAAAGGCCCTGGCATTGCCAGTTGAAGCCGCGCCAAATATCATGGCCGACTCCCTGTCATGCAGAAACGATTTAAGCATCCCCTTTTCAATTATTGCAGTCCGCCCCGCAACCACTCCTTCATCGTCAACTACTATCGTGCCACCAGCGTTATTTGCTATTTCCGACCTGCCGCTGTCAACCAGTGTGACAAGATCGCTTGCTACTTTGCTTCCTATCTTGTCTTTTACCACTGAGCCGGATAAAACAAAGTCCGCCTCTACAGTGTGGCCGATTGCCTCATGAGAGAGCAGTCCGACCATGGCTGGATCCAAAATCACTGGAGTCTTTTTACCACTTACATGTTTAGCATCGAGCAGCTTAACAGCTCGTGCTGAAGCGATGCGCGCGTATTCTAGGTGGCTTTTCTTTTTGAAAAGGTCATCCCATCCCCCAGTTACACCAACGCCTTCATGTGCTGTGGCGCTCTGACTCGCCTTCCTAGCTATTGCTGTTACGCTGAACTCTGGCTTTGAATCATGAATTTCAATGTCGGCGCCATCGCTGTTTAAGATGACCTTGTGATCGAGCATATCCCGGTATGTGCAAGAAGCTGTCTTGACTGCCCTATTGCTTCGAGCCTCCTTTTCTGCTTCCTTTGCAACCTGCACTTTCTGCTCAATGTTTATATCCAGCAAGTCATCGCTACTGGTCGATGTCCTAAAAGTGCCTGTACTCATTTTCGATTCGGCCAGTCCTCTGACCTTGTTCTTTTTAGTCCGGGCAAGTATGCGTGCTGCCGCTATGGCCTGGTTGAGTGATTCTTTTAGTGCCTCATTCGAGATGTTGCTTGTGCCAGTAAACCCCCAGCAGCCATCCACCAGAACCCTAATTCCGCAGCCCGCGTTTTCTACGACCCTTATCCTTGCAAGTTCGCCATTGATAAAATTCACCTCGCTTGCCACTCTTAATTGATAGCGTGCCTCGACATAAGTAGCGCTCTCTGAAGACGAAATCAATAACCTGAGATTGTCAGCTACTTGTGCACCATTGCGCATCATTTTCTTTTGGGGAGAGATGTAGGTATATCTGTATCTCTTCTTGGATGGTTATTCTACCAAATCCCTATACTTGGATTTTGATTTCGTATTGTGCAAGACTGCTGCATTTGACAGTTCCTTGTAACTCTTGCTTGAGCCCAAAGATGCACAAGTCCTTTTCGTAAAGACATTGTTGCACCTGGTCCGTGTTGATAGTGACAATTAAGTCATATTCCCTTATCCTGATATAGTCTGCAGCATAACAATTCTCTTAACTACGTTGATGATAGGAAGCTAGTCGTAATTTTGGTGGGTTCTTATTCTTTCTTTCCTTCTCACGGGCGATCGGATACTTCTGATTCTCTAGGGATAAATAGTATTTATCGACAAGCGGATCTTAGTAACAGCACTACAGCTCATTGGGTAAGAATTTCACAATTTTATGCTCCTGGTATCTTCTAAGATTCGGCCCTGCGCTTTAATGCATACATAAATCTCGAGAGATGCTGGTGTCTCCCCTTTTCTGTTATCTGATTTCTGATTTGTAAAAGCAGATTCAATATTCTTCTTGCTGCATTTATTTAACATACCAAACTTTTTCATTTATTCAATTTGAGTCACCTGGGAATGATTCTAATCAATCGGAATAACTTCGATAGTTGGTGCTTTTGAGAAATTCAACCGAAATATTTCGATTATCCTAAAATTGAGAAAATAGATAATGTGATTGAAATGATGCAAAAGTTCACTGACCGGGATCTAACAGTTATATCCTGTATGATACTTTTCAGGATGTATAAATGGAGCTTATCCCAGCTATTCCTGCCCCGGAATTTAAAGGAATAACAGACTGGGCGAACTCGCAGCCGCTTTCGATCAAAGGCTTGAGGGGAAAAGTCCTTATCATCGATTGTTGGACTTACACCTGCATCTTTTGTCTCCGAACAATACCTATAATGAGGCACCTTCAGCAAAAATATGGAAAGTATGGACTACAGGTAGTTCAGGCTCATTCTGCTGAGTATCATTTTGCTACCGACCATGCCAACATCAAGCGCGCTCTGTGCCGATATAATGTGCGTGACATTCCAGTCGCATTTGACATTTACAACAAGACATGGGAAGCTTATGGGAATATGTACTGGCCAAAACATGTCTTTGTGGATCACAATGGACTTGTCCGTTTTGAACATGCAGGCTACGGTGGCATGGAGGATTTTGAAGACGTTGTTGTTGAGTTACTACAAGAGGCAGGAAACAAGCCGGTGGAAGAAAAAGAGCAGGATGATCCAAAGGATGAGATTCATGATATTTATGGCACGCACTTTTACGGGATGCCCCCTGAGATATGCATAGGCTACTCCCGCCTCCGTCGCTTTGGTAACAACCAGACGCTCAAGCCAGAAGCTGTAAATGTCATGGTAGATCCAGGGTCCCACGATGTTAACGTCGTGTATCTCCGTGGCAGATGGATATGGCAGCGGGAGGGAGTACAGTATGCATCAGGCAGCAAGCATGGGAGTGCAGCGGTGATAATGAAATACAACGCCGCTAAGCGAGTGCACTGCATAATTGGGACATCTGACGGCAAGCCGGGCAAGATAGAAATCAAGCTTGACGGTAATCACCTAACAAGAGAGCAGCTGGGTAGAGACGCCCAGCTTGAGAGCGATGTGAGCATCGCCGGCATCGAATGGCCGTTCATGCACAACTTGGTCAGAACAGAGAAGCCTGAGACACACGAAATAGAGGTTATCCCGCGGTCTGATAATTTTGTATTTTACACTTTCGTCTTTGGCTAGAGCTCATGATAATAATGATATTCGCAATTCTCCAGCCTGCAGTGCATCCTGCAAAGCACTAGAAGATGGTGTGTGCCAGAAGTAGAAAAACTAGTACTTCTCCAGCAGTACACACATTGTTTGCTTAACTTTTTTATTCTTGTTTCTGCAGTTTATCTCAATGCAAGAAAAGCCAATCCAGCTTGCTGAAGGAAGTGTTGCGCCTGACTTCGCAATGAGGGACAAACACGGAAGGGAGAACAAGCTGTCCGATCTTCATGGTAAGAGAGATGTTGTAGTCTATTTCTACCCCGAAGATTTCACACCTGGTTGCACTACGGAAGCAACCGAGTTTACCAGGGACTATAAAAAGTTCAAGGATGCTGGCGCCGAGATCGTTGGTATTTCACCTGACAACGAGGCGTCGCATGGAAAGTTTCGTGAAAACATGAGCATTCCCTATCCTCTTGTTGCTGATACTAAGAATGAAGTATCGAAAATCTATGGCGTTTATGGACCCAAGAGCTTCATGGGAAGAGAATATATGGGCGTCAGCAGGTCCACTTTCCTTGTTGACAAGACAGGTAAGATAGTGAAGATCTTCAAAAAAGTCAAACCCGTGGGCCACAGTCAAGAAGTGTTCCAGGCACTCAGAGGCTAGGCGCTGCTCCATATGCTTAAACTCTATAAAGTGTCTTGTGTTCGTCCATCAGGCTCACAGAATTTCAACCTCCTATACTCCCTCCGAGTATCTTTGATGATGGCACGGCTGCAATGAAAGACTAACCCATCGGTGTACGTTTAATTATTTCTGTTGCATTTTTTCAATACTTGGCATCTATGAAGAGCATATGCAACTGCCAGTGCCACAAGAAATACGGCGACAAGTCGATATGCGGAAAATGCGTCGACAGGCATAAGGCATCTCCATACTATAACATTTTGAAAAAGTTTGACTAGCACTATAAGCACAGCTGGAGCAGTACACTTATTTTCATTTATCGAAGGAGGCAAAGTACGAAAACCCCTGTCGCATTGTAAATATCGGATGAATCCGACAACATCATCTTGTACAATTGTTTGATTTGATTCCTGTGCCACTATTGCCCCAACCTAGCAGCAATAGAGACTCAATCGTAGGTCATACTTGAATCATAATAACTGTTGACCTACCCTCAATATTTCAAACTCAAACATGAACGTCAATGGAAATCAGGGCAGACTATCATTATCATTACAACTAGCTAAGCATGCTTGATCTTTGATGCATAGAGTATGAGAAAAAGTTATACGAAGCAAAGAAACTGTACTCCCTTGATGGAGGGACCTTCACAAAAGACCCACATTACAAAAGACACTCTGATACTTTGTTTTATTGTGCTTGTATCCTCTTATGACCGCGAGTGAGTATATCAGAGTAGCAATCCCATAATCAGGAACTGGAGGGCAAAAAGTGAAGTCCTCTCCCCGCTTGTTTGCACCTGACAGGACAGTGACACTCCGGTCAAAAAAGTAAATGTG
The DNA here is from genome assembly GCA_036519825.1 of Nitrososphaera sp. Taxonomy (GTDB): domain Archaea; phylum Thermoproteota; class Nitrososphaeria; order Nitrososphaerales; family Nitrososphaeraceae; genus Nitrososphaera. The sequence goes on from DATDKS010000025.1 coordinate 5,100, forward strand.
TCATAATGAGACTTCGGATAAGACACATTAGACAGATCACCAAAGATACGGATTGCTTTTGCTCCGAGTAAGTGTTGACTATTCATATTACAGTTTAAAGTTGCTCCCTGCATACCATTCAAATAAGACTCATATACATACTTAGATGAACTGTGAAAGCCTTCCTTTTTTTGATAGCTGCATTGATTGCGGGAGGAGTAGGAGCGACAAGTGTTTTAGCTTTCTTGTTTTACTACCAATATCCGCCCAATCATTTGCAATTCAGTGTTGTAAGTGAATCTAGAGATAACGATTCACTCCCAGTTGTTTTTGAAAATGCAACCAACCTGACAAATAATCCTCTGGATTCTGTTTACGGACAGGTTGCAGCGTGGAATAACAATGTATATGTGCTCTGGCAAGAGTCTATGCCTGCCGGTTACACAAACTACGATATTTTTATGAAAAAGAGCGTTGATAACGGAACTAGTTTTGGATCTCCCGTAAACTTGAGCAACAATTCTGGCTTTTCAGAGCATCCTCAGATTGCGGCTTATGACAATAACGTATATGCAATATGGGCCGATGACACTACAGGCAACAGGGAAGTGCTTTTCATAAGGAGCGAAGATAACGGAACTAGTTTTGGAAATATTAAAAATCTTAGCAACAATACCTCCGATTCATTTAACCAAGAGATAGCAGTTTTTGGAGACCATCTTTATGTGGTCTGGTTGGATCAGGATGATGGTGATAAGACAAAAATCTTGTTAAGGGCAAGCGATGACGGCGGGGCAACATTTGGCAGGACGGTAAACATTAGCAACGACACCAGCCCTGAAACCTTTCCAAAGGTAGCAGCATACAAAGACAGTGTATACATAGCTTGGAATATGGCAGATGGCGGACTAGATAAAAGGGCTAATGAGGGCCTGTCCTTCGTAAGGAGTTTAGATGGTGGAACTACTTTTGATAACATCACAAAACTCAACACCGAGACTGATTCTGGCGAGGCGCAAGTGGCGGCCTTTAATGACGCTGTTTATGTGGTGTCAGGAGGACTTGATTCAATGAATGTAATTGGTCCAATATTCATGAGAAGCAATGACGGAGGAAAAAGCTTTTCGGAGCCTGTAAGGGTTGACGAGAATGGCACATTCGTAAATCCGACAAATGTAGAAGTCGGTGCTTATAATGAACAGTTATCATATATAGCAGCGCAGGTCTCTGTTTCAGACAATGAAGAGATCTTTCTGCTAGAGATGAATGGTAATCATTCAACAGGAGTATTCAATCTGAGCAATAATGCCAAGATCTCTGAGTGTCCCTCTATAGCTTTGGCAGGAAATAACATCTATGTGGTCTGGGAAGATATGACTCCTGGAAATCACGATATACTCTACGCAAAGGGAATTAGAGCCTAGCAATCATACCAAACTGCTTTTAATCATGATGGATAGCATGAATGTGAACAAAGAATGGCTGAAGGAACTCCAGAATCCTCATCAGAGCATAATGAACAATCGTTGTCTAAAAGGGCCCGAGAAACTGGACTGACATTGAAGGAACTGGTCAATTCCATAGGAAAGAAAAGCAAAGCTGTTGCTCAACAGACTTCGACTCAACTAAAAGAGGCTGCTAAAGACGATGAAATCAACGCAAAGGACGCAGCAGACATTCAGATGCTTGGAAGCCATATCGAAAGCATAATCACAATCTTTGAGGATACAATGGACAAGATAACACAGCATCCATCGTATGACGAGCAGCATGGAATGCTTGTTGGATTCAAAAAGATCCTGGAGGAAGAAGTCAATCTCATCAATGCGAGCCTGAATATGGCCAAACGTCTCAAGCATCTGGACCCTTCGCAAAATTCCGAAACTCTAGATGAAAGGATTGAGGAAAGAAAAAGAACAAATGCTATTGATGCCGAATTAGTAACCCCTCCGTTATCCGACACGGATGAAGCCAGTACAATGGCTGAAATGGTCAAAGAAGATAACGATAAAAGTTAGTCTGATAGCCAGGCAGCCTTTTTTCATTAGTATGCAGAAACAATCTGAGAATCTAATAACGATGATTCAGAGGAAGTTATGAAGAAGGAAGTAGTAGATTAGCGAGCGACATTCATAGGAGCAATGCTGTGTGAATCGTGGTTAGGCCATAAAATTTTTTATGGTAGTGGTGGTTATTGCCTTGGACTTAAATAAAACTCTGATAGGAGATTTTAGTCTGCTGTTAACTCATGATAAAATTAGCTCATAGCATTTATTTTTCTTTTTGCATTACTCAATTAACATAGCTATCAACTGCAAAGAAGAAATTTTGAGAGGCGTAACGACAAAAATAATATAGTCCGATGAATGCAGCCTCTAGGCGAGAGCACGACTGTTCCTCACTATGAGGACAGGCTTGAATATAACAGCTAAGATATTAACAAAACGTGTATTCTTTCTTCAAAAGCCCAAAGGGCATAGATAGAAGAATTGTGAGGCCCTTCCGCGAAAGCGAGGATCAATTAACAGACACATTATTTTTAGTAACTCTCTGAATGATAGTAGAATAGAGGTTAACTAAGGGAGACATGGAGTCTAAAAGCGTATGTAATATTCATAAT
>DATDKS010000026.1:0-9232 GCA_036519825.1 Nitrososphaera sp.
TGTTTATCGCTTTCTTGGCTGTCATCTCCAAAGTTCCAGACATAAGTGTAAGGCTCAGTGCCACCTGTTAGGTTTGCTTCAAACTCAAACGTGGCTGGTGCATCACCTACTGTTTCATTTGAAATGATTTTAGATGTTAGAAGTTCAATAGATTCCTCTTGCACTAGTTCTTCAGGAGATTGAGTAACAGTTTCATTCACTATATTGCCTTCAGTCACATTAGCAGCAGAAGTTACATTAGCAGCAGAAGTTACATTAGCAGCAGAAGTTACATTAGCAGCAGGCTCAGTTACAGATTCTGCTACAGTCACGGATAATGCAGAAGCGGCCGCTCTTGTGTCATCTGCGACAGCAAGGATCGCGTATTCACCTTCTTGAACGTTGGGCACTGTTACTGATGAGCCAAATGTCCCTTCTTCGTCAGCAGTTTCAGAAGTTACCAGGCTGTTTTGATAGTCTTGTTCAGAAGCAACTATCAGGTCACCAATTTCGCCAGTATTTATGGTGTTACCGTCTGAGATAGAGATTGAGCATCCTTTGTATATACCAGGATTTGCTGCAAAGGTCCCAATGGTACCATTTATGCGACCTTCAGCAATTATCCCACCTTCACATTCGAGGGTCATAGTGCCATTCATCGGCCCACCTTCTTCAAGTGCTACAAGCAGATTTTGTGCAGAAATGTTTGTAGTATTGGTAGTAATAGTAGTATCATTGCCGCCTTGGTTAGGGCGCAATTCAAGCAGATCTCCTAATGTAGGTGCTGCATTATCAACACCAAGAAACGTGTCATTACCTTCGGCTTCAGTAGTTGTACTCTGGTTTGCACCGACTCCTTGTAGAATAAATGCGCTTCCATCTGTCAGGTCGGCCTGTTTAGCCAACATGAAGTAAATCGAAACTTGAGAATTAGCACCAAAATTGCTGCCCTCTACTTCAACTACTGAACCGGGCGAGGCTTCACTTTCGCTGAGTGAAAGCGCTGCAGGCTCTGTGGATATCTGCCCTTGAGAGCTCGTAAAATAAAACGTTCCGATAGTCCCGGAAGCACTAAAAAGTAAGGCTACTGCCAGAATAGTAGTTATAGGCTTTGCTAGCATTCAGCCCGGCTGCGTAAGTATCAGATAAAAAGAGAGATCATTCTGCCTCTATAAGAAGATGTAAACTGCACTTAGGCAAGGCTGGGGCCTCGAGACTGCTGCTCATTGCTGCGGACTAATGGCCTCTGATTATGGTTCCTCATTGCAAAGTTGTGGCTGTCGAGTGAGGTAACATGAACCATCTCCCATCAGAGAGGATGACAGGTTTTGAATGACTGTTGTTGGCACACACTATATAATGACTTACCAGGGCTCTAGTAATTGGTAGCACTCCAACCCATTCAAGCATAACTTGACTTTACAAATCCTGGTCCTCCAGCTTGAGGATGCCATCGTCTCGTTTACAATACTGGATCCAGTATATCTCAAGTCTGATTTTATCTGAACTTGCTGCTGCTGCTGCTGCTGATAACACCATTACTCATACGGAAAATTATACCGCATAGATCATAAAAGCCTCATGAATTGTAGCATTTTTCTTATCATAATCTATTTATCTGTGAATTTGGACATTTATTTTAATGGGCAGGTTATTTGGAAGGGATAGCAAGAGAAAAGACCATGCCCCCTCCGAAGAGAGACTAGAATCTGATGATAGTGAGAGCGATTTTCAAAAGCGAGACCTCTACACCAAGGGTGTCAACGATATGTCTAATGAAAAGTTCCTTGACGCAATAAGGAGCTTTGACCTTGCACTAAGGATTGATCCGCATTATGTTGATGCATGGATTAAAAGAGGATATGCCCATTTTCACTTAGGTGAATACACCGTTGCTATTGCTTCTTACGACAAGGCGCTTGAGGTCGACCTCAACAATGCTGAGGTATGGAATCTCAAGGGCCTTTCTTACTATAAGATGAAAAACTACGACAAAGCCATTGAATGCTGCGAAAAGTCAGTAGACATTAACCCAAACGAGGGGATGTCTTGGTACAACATGGCTTGCTACCTTACCCTCAGGGGCAACGTCGACGATGGCCTTGACGCGCTCAAGAGATCTATAGAGATAGACATTCAGAATGCTCGCAAGGCAGTGCGTGACAGAGATTTTGAAAATGCACGTGCAGAAGAGGGTTTCAGGAGGATAGTGGAAGTAGTCGTGCTCGAGTCGATAAGACAAGGTTATGACCATGTGGGCAAGATAGTATGGGTCACTGCAATGGACAGAGTGGAAGTTGAGGATGCGCTCATGCGCCTTGCGATGAAAGGTCTTGTAATCAAGCACGAAAGGAGGAACTTTACAGGTAAGGAAGAATATTACGAGCTTCCTAGAGAGATTGCAAACAAGATAGGAGCGACAAAGAAGGGTGGCTTTCTTGGTACAAAGGAAGTTTCAGCTCCTCTCCAAGAGATAAAGGATATAAAAGTTGTTCTCACCAAGGCTAAGGACTCAATTGAAAAAGGCGATTTGGCTAGCACGCTGGAACACTTTGATGAGCTTGTGAGCCCTATGAAGCATGGAAATGCCATGATGGAGCAATTCTTTGACGCACACAGGGATCTTAGGCTTTACAAGATAAGACTTCAGGACAGGGGACAGGAATACCTTAACGCCCACAAGCCTGATCTTATTGATCTGATAACCAAGATAGACCATACGCTGGGAAGTGGTGTGACCAGCAAGCCACCTGCAAAAGATTAACTCTCCTTTGCATTACCCATTTTTACTCCCAATATGACTTGACACCTTTACCAATTTTCTTCTTGCAATTAAATCCATTAGCATATGTCCAATCCTTATCTGCATATTTATGATAAAATGCTCCTGCTATGATCTACCGCCTAGATACAAGGTTCACTGTAGATGGTATCTGTTTGATTTTCGATATATTTCTATTGTATTGCTTAATTCCTTGATACTATCCACCCTAAAACATCTATGACCCCTGAATGCTTATGGAAGTTACAGGCCGCAGCGAAACAGTAGTAGCAGATTGTTAATAACAATCGCATAACTACTCCTAATCTATTAATAACCATCAGAGGCGGACTATATCTCATATGGCAAAGATATTTGCCGACGTAAGTGAGAAAGAAATCACCAGAACTATTGCAGAAATGTTCAATGAAACAATGAGAGAATATACGGATTCTGACGTTATAATTATCGGTGCCGGCCCAGCAGGCCTTACCGCTGGTAAGGATCTGGCAAAGTCCGGCGTTAAGACCCTTATCATAGAGCAGAACAATTACCTCGGGGGTGGATATTGGGTAGGAGGCTATATGATGAATCCAGTCACCGTGAGGGCACCAGCACAAAAGGTATGGGACGAGCTTGGAGTGCCATACAGAAAGATAAATGAAGGACTGTACGCCACATGGGGCCCGCATGCATGCAGCAAGCTGATAAGCGCAGCATGTGATGCAGGCGTGCGCTTTTTGCAACTGACCAAATTTGATGACCTCGTGCTAAAGAACAAGCGAGTAGGTGGTGTGGTAGTCAACTGGATGCCAGTCTCTGCTCTGCCAAGAAACATCACATGTGTTGACCCAGTCGCACTTGAAAGCAAGATCGTAATCGATGCTTCAGGACACGACTCGGTCGCTGTCAGGCGCCTGATGGACCGCGGATACGTTAAATGGAAGGGCATGGATCCAATGTGGGTCGAAGGAAGCGAGGACGCCGTAGTCAACTATACAGATGAAGTATTTCCAGGGCTAATTGCAACTGGCATGTCTGCTACCGAAACATACGGCCTTCCAAGGATGGGGCCGACGTTTGGTGGGATGCTCCTCTCAGGCAAGAAAGCGGCCGAGGTTGCATTAGCCAAGCTAAAGGAGATACCAAACCCGCCCAAATTGAGAGCAAAGTAATCTTTTATATTCTCATTTTTTCAAATTTTTCCTTGATTGGATTTTCTTCACTTTATTCACGTCAATAAGCCTGCTTCGGTGCCGGCTGTTGATGTTAAGGTAGTAGCAGAGGAGATCGACAGAATTTTTCCAATCTGTAAGATAGACATCAGACCACCGTTTAGATATCAGGAGAAGATGATAGAGCAAGCAAAGATAGTGGACATCAAGCAGCCCTATGAAAAGCAGCCAGAGCAGCAAAATCAAGGACAAGACAACATGATGAAAGGGATGGTTTCACTGTACGACGGATTTGTTCTGCAAAAGATGTTTGCAGAAATGATATCTACTGCAGAAATCAGTCTGGCTCATATCCATGTCATATTCACCAGTCTTTTGACTTGCACCTTTGATGAAGATGATTGGCGCTATCATGGCCGCGCTGTCATATGCGGTTTACCTTCCATCGTTTCTACAACAGGCATAGTTGAAGCTTTAGCGAAACCCCGAGAATTCTACCTTGCTCAGCTTGGAGGCATGGCAGCAGACAATGATAGTCTGAAGAAAAAGTTCGCAGGAAGGTTCATTGATTACGACAATGAGGATAAGATTACGGCAGCATCTATAAATTATGTCCTGCAGGCGGTATTCTTCTTTATTACCGGCGGCGAGCCTTTCTGCAATAACAAAGATTGTAGGCTCTTTAACGCGCACTGGCAGGAGGATCTGATCCACACAATTGAAAAAAGAACATTATGCGATCATCACAGGAATCTTGCGAATAAATTATCAACAAGTCAGTCAAGGGCTTGAATATTTAGCTATGCAGACTGTTATAGTTTAAGTTTTAGCATTGAATCAGTCTCCCTTCATGCAATGATATTCCACAATTCGAGCGCTTCCGAACGAATTATTAAGAGGTGTAGAAACTGTCACTTTGTACTTTGTCCGACAGCCAATCAGGCGGTTTTGGTGATCAGAAGCACTATGATGTAATAATAATTGGCTCTGGACCCGCAGGATATACAGCCGGTATTTATGCTTCCCGAGCAAATCTAGGCACGCTGATTATATCAGGCACCCTGCCTGGTGGCCAGCTTATGACCACAAGTGAAGTGGAAAATTATCCTGGCTTTCCAAACGGCATATTTGGACCCGAGTTGATGATGAACATGCGTCAACAGGCAGAAAGATTTGGTGCAGTAATTGTTGATGACGAGGTGCTCAAGGTTGATTTCAAGAAGAGGCCATTTACAATCACAACTCATGCCGAGACCTACACTGCAAAGGCATCATTAGTATGCACAGGCGCTTCTCCTCGAAAGCTTGGTATTCCTGCAGAGCAGCAATTTAGCGGTAGAGGAGTCTCATATTGCGCCACCTGTGACGGACCATTTTTCAAAGGCGAGGATATTGTTGTAGTCGGTGGCGGCGATACTGCAATGGAAGAAGCAACGTTTCTGACAAAGTTTGGTAAGTCAGTCAGAATAGTCCACAGACGCGATTCTTTGCGCGCTAGCAAAATCCTTCAGCAAAAGGCACTTGAAAACCCCAAGATCGAGTTCATTTGGAATAACGTTGTGGCAGATATCAAGGGCAACAACAAGATTTCAACTGTCCTAGTCAAGGATATCAACACGGGCAAGGAAAGAACAATCGATACAGGCGGCCTCTTTGTGGCAATTGGCCACGAGCCCAATACTGCAATTTTCAATGGACAACTCGAGCTTGACGATAAGGGCTATGTGGTTCTTAAACAACACACGAGGACAAGCGTTGAAGGCGTGTTTGCCGCTGGAGATGTTCATGATCACAGATACAGACAGGCTGTAACTGCCGCAGGCTTTGGCTGCATGGCAGCAATTGATGTAGAAAAATGGCTTTCTGAAAGAAAACATAGCTGAAAAAATAATAATAATAATCCCTGCATGTGTTTTCAATAGAGCATAAAATTGTGCCAGATGGCTGATGAGTCCAAAACCAGCAGCTTGCTGCAGCCGCGCGTACAGTTTTCCATAACTCAGATTAGTGGAGGGGAGAAAGAGCTTTGTGTAAGAAATTTGAGCATACATAATGCATATTGAAAACCATTTTCAGAATTACCGTTTTGGAGAGGCTATTGCTAGCCAGTGGGAACATAAGAGGATAGCTTGATTGCAAGCCACAGTGTCATAGTTTAGCGGTGCCATCGAGGACGCCTTCATTGTACTACTTCATCATTCTTAGAGGGTTTTTTATAGCACTCTAGTATCATTGTACGTGTCAGCTGATAGGGTCTTCAGTTCATGAGTAAGCCAGTTTGGACATATGTTTTGCACTATTAAGAGCCCGGTCATATTCCTGCTCGGTTAGGACTTTTTCTCTGATGTAGAGACTCTTGAATTTTCTGCCGTCGTCTGCGAAAATACCAACAATGATACCATGATCAAGGTTATGCGCCACCTTCAACATTGAAGTCATAACAGATCCTGACGAAGGGCCAACAAGCATAGTCTCCTTTTCAACTAGCTGTCTCACTGCCTCGAATGAGTCCTTGTTAGATGCAGTCATCCACTCATCGACGACACCGAGGCGGCGCTTGAAAAGCTCTGGAATTGCCGATTCTTCAAAGTTTCGCAATCCCTGCAGGAGATGGTTCTTTTGCGCCTGTATTGCAATGGTATGGATGTTCTTATTCTTTTCCTTCAGAAACGTTGCAGTGCCAGTTATTGTACCTCCTGTTCCGCAGCCCGTAAGAAAGTGAGTAATGGTCCCGTTTGTCTGCTTCCAGATCTCAGGGCCAGTGCTCTCATAGTGCGACAAGAAATTGGCGTCGTTATCATATTGGTTTGGCATATAGTAAATGTCAGGCCTTGGCTTCGAAATGGCCTTTGCAAGAGCGATGCTCTGGTCCGTGCCAGAGCCTACTCGGGGGCACAAATCGTCAGACGTTTCATGAACGGTCGCTCCCAGATCGCGTAGGATATTCTTTGTTTCCTCGCTCACCTTTTCAGGTATGACGATTTCTACTTTGTAGCCAAATGCAGCCGCGATACCTGTAAGCGCGATACCTGTGTTCCCAGATGAAGGCTCGATAATGATGCTCTTATCCTTCTTCAAGATCCCCTTCCTTTCTGCATGCTTTATCATCCAGTATGCAGCCCTGTCCTTTACAGAGCCAAAGGGGTTGTGCCACTCTAGTTTGGCATAAAGCTTAACGTTCTCGGTAGAAAATGACCTGAGCTCAACCAGCGGTGTCTGTCCTATTTGTTCCACAACATCAGGTCTTGCCACTGCTGTCATTTTCTTCTATTTCGCCTTCTTTATCACAAATTCAAGATCTTTATCATTTTTGTTTAACGATACCAGCTGATGTCCGTTACGATTGACCCACCTTGAAATGTCCTCCTCAGACTCAGGGTCATCTGCAACTATCTTGAGTGTATCACCTATCTTGAGGCGCTCGACCTCCATCTTTGTGCGGAAGACAGGCTCAGGACAGTAAAGCCCCCTTACGTCAATTGACTTTGTAGATGAAGCATCCATAGTCGCGAATCAGTTAAAATTATAGCGCGGTTATATTAAATGTTACAGTTGCTATCGGAAAATGTCTCTTTCCTTTGCCCTCAGTAGCGACTTAACTGACGATCTTGAGGCTTTTTCAAAGTTATAGCCTCGGATTATAGCTACCGGCGTGCCTTCGGCCTTGCCCATCACAAGCTCAGCTGCAGAAGCTATCTCGTCTGCTACCGCAATCTCAGTTACTCTCAATTTTCTGCCATACATATCATACGTTCCAATGTAACTCTTGATCGGATTTATTCCTGCAATGCCTATTGCGACATTTGTTTGGCCGTTTCTAAACGTCCGGCCAAAGGTATCGGTTATTACTACTGCTATTTCCTTACCGATCGTTTTCTTCACGGCGTCCTGCAGCCTGCTTGCAGACTCATCTGGGGCAACTGGCAACAGCACGGCCTTATCACCTTCCACATTGCTTTGGTCGACGCCAGCATTTGCACATACAAAGCCGTGTTTTGTTTCTGATATAATTATGCCATTTTTTGCACGCAAAATTTGCGTTGATTCGTTTAGTATCAGCTCCATTACTCGAGGATCCTTATCATGTTCCTCTGCCATTCTAATCGCCTTTGTTGAAGGTTTAACGGTGGCAAGGTCTACGATGCGTCCTTCTGCTTTTGATACGATCTTGTGTGTGACAACGAGGATATCGTCATCCTGGATTTCTGTTTGGTTATGACTTATTGCTGCAAGGATCATTGTGTTAAGATCGTTGTAAAGTCTAAGGTCATCTGAAATTCTAATAGAGGTTATCTGTATCAACTGCAGTAATTGAAGGAGAGGAGTTAAAAAATGAGTTGGTTGCTAATGCTTCCTGCTTGCTGCATTTATCAATACGGCCTCACCAAAATTTTTTTTTAATAAGTTCAAGAGTAGGCTCAGGTCGCGCTTGTCAATGGAAACATCGGCCTTTTCTCTAACCATGTCTACGGGGCAGAACCCTACCGTGTAGCCGGCCAGAGCAAATAGCTTCAAGTCATTGGCACCGTCTACCACTACTACAGTATCCTCCTTCCCGATGTCCCATTGTCTTATAGTAGGCATAATTGCAGCTGCCTTGTCGGATGTGACATTCATTATGACATCCTCCAGTTTGCCATCGTTGAACACCAATTCGTTAGAGAATATCCTATCTATGCCAAGCTCATCTTTTAGTCTATCTGTGATTATTGTAAAGCCGCCTGATACAGCAATTATTTTCCACTCCGCCTTCTTAAGTGCGGAGCAAAGCTCTTTTGCGCCTGGCATTATTGGCAGGCTTTCGCCTATCTTTTTAGCGTCTTCGTAACTAATCCCCCTCAGTGCTCGCACTCGGCGCCGGAGGCCCTCTTCCCAGTTGATCTCGCCTCTGATGCCGGCGTTGGTAATGTCCCAGATCTCTTTCTCTTTTCTAGGGCCCATGACCTGAGCTAAAACTGGAAGGTACTCAGCGTTAAGCAGAACACCCTCCACGTCAAAGATAATCAGCATGGTATTTGCTTATGCAAAACAAATTCCCGTCAGTATATTAAGCTTCTCCACATATTTTTTCTATTATTACTACTGATGCGCCCTTATCGTCTTCTGCCTCTTGTTGTTAAGGTAGTCTGTCAACAGTACCTTGTCAATGTCCGCAGGGTTGATGTAGTATGACCGTCCCTTGACATACTTTTCCATTTCATTGACATACCCAAGCAAAGAATCATCTTCGCTGATCATTATAGTATCAATGTCAATGTTTTTTGAGTGAACTTTTTTTGCCTCGACAATGGTACGTTCGCCAATATACTGGTCAACT
>DATDKS010000027.1:0-30871 GCA_036519825.1 Nitrososphaera sp.
TTCAATGTCGATGCTTGTAAATTCCGATAGGTGGCGGACGGTGTGCGAGTTTTCAGCACGGAAGTACGGTCCAATTTCAAATACTCTGTCAAGGCCAACCATCAATTGCTCCTTGTACAATTGCGGACTCTGTGCAAGGTATGCCTTTCTCTTACCAAAATAGTCAAACCCAAAGAGGTTTGCTCCTCCTTCAGTTGCGCTTCCAATTATTTTGGGAGTAGTCACTTCAATAAAACCCTGCGAGCAAAGCGTCTCTCTTATGATCTTAAGACCCGCTGAGCGTAGCCTGAAAATGGCCGCAACTGCTGGGTTCCTTAGATCGAGCGCACGCGCATCAAGCCGCTTATCTATCGCAGATTCAACGCGCCCGGTGGGGTCTAGTGGCAGAGGATGGATTGCTTCTGCAAGCACTCTAAATTCGCTTACCTTTAACTCAACGGGAAAGTCTCTTGCCTTGCTTTCTTGTACAGTTCCTGTAACAATTACTACACTCTGCCTAGGCGCCTGCAGGGCAGATTGGAGATTGCTACCCGTGACAATAACTTGACACAATCCTGTAATATCCCTGATTGTTACAAAAGCAAGTTTGCCAATGTCGCGGATATCCTCTATCCAACCTCCTACTTTTACCTGCTGCCCTAGGAGACTAGTGTCAACTTGGCTTGTATAATGAGTCTTATTTACGTCTTCGAAATCCATTTTTTTAGATCCTCTTTTGATTATTCTTAAACTCTATCAGCAGTTCGATGTTCCTGACAGCCTTTGCGATCTTTTGAACCTTCTCTATATTGACTGATACACTTTTAGCGTCTTGAGCAACAATTACCTTGGTAAGCTTGTTAGCTTCAGGAAGCCAGAAAAAGTTGACTGACAATACTTTAGTAGGGTGAAACAGGTTTTCGATGAAACGTCTGTCAGACGCCTCAGTTTCAATAAACCAGACCTTCTGTCCCATTTCTTTTTCAATCTTGCTGGCAAGCTCTTTGTTAGCACGAACTAGGCTTACGTCTGGACCCCGGAGTACAAGTACAAAATCGCCATGCACTCGGGTACCGCGGACAAGTGTAAACGTGTTGATTTGCTGATCGTGATCTGCCAAATTACTCAGTTTTTTTGCAGCATCAATGTCATCTTGTGTTATGCTTCCTGCCTCTAATTTCGCTTCGCAGTTTCTGCAAAGCACGCCAGACTTAGCATCAAAGGAGCAGATCGGGGACTTCAACTATTATAAACTTAGAGTGATGTATCTTTTGGGTTATATAACCCATGTGCGATTAGCCCGAATAAAGTCAAAAAAGTAGATGTCCTGAACCTTTGAAGAACCGACTTCAGTAGAGCAGAGCATAACGGACCGAATCGTGCAGGGCAGGAATGTAAAGTACCCGAAGGTGCTTGACAGGATCAAGATAGTGAAGACTAAAGGCTAGAAGCTAGAGTTCATACAATAGATCATCTAACTACCAGATGGGTGCTGATGAGGAATAGTAAGAGCCGTCTGATGATCATGATGATGACGACTACGATGTTGCATCATCAACTATGCTGAAGATTATGACATCCTGAGGCATCCTCGTTAATTGTTATTATTGTCACTATGTTCTCCGAGATCTAATGTTTAGCATGTTATCAAGGGCGTTGCCAATGAGCACAAACGCAAGTCCTGTTAAAGCTATCATGAGGCCCGGTGGCACTATCCACCACCAAAGTCCCCTTGACATAGCCCCCGCCGCGTAGGCGTCATGCAGGATCTTACCCCAAGTAGGGATTGAGGGGTCTCCAAGGCCCAGAAAAGACAGTGCCGCCTCACCTAGAATTGCACTTGGAACTGCTATGGCAATGCTGGCAAAAGTGAGCGGCAGTAGCTGTGGAACTATGTGCTTGAAGATTATCTTTGTGTCCGATTGCCCCATCAGTCTTGCTGCTTCGATGTACTGCAGGCTCTTTATCTGCAGCGCAAGACTCCTGCTTATCTTTGCCATTCCAACCCAGCCGAATATTATGAGAAATCCAGTTATCAAAAATATGCTGCGGCCTACTGTCAATGACAAAATCACCAGAAGGGGAAGAGTGGGAAGCGAATAAAACATATCATTTATGCGCATAAGACCTTCGTCGGTGCGACTTCCCTTGTAGCCTGCGATAATACCATATAACAGGCCAATTAGCACCGCAGCTATTGACACCGTGAGGCCGATAAAAAGTGCAACAGGTGCAGCCCATAGGATGCCAATTGCCAAATCGTGTCGTAAGTCATCCGTGCCCAATATTCCATAGGCTTTACCGCCTAATATGAGCCCTGAATCTGCAATAGAATCGTTTGGGTCAAACATGTAGAAAGTATTGCGGATAACATAGGTGCCTTTTAGCACTCTGTTTTCATCGGTCTCGGAAAATATCATAGCTTCCGGCCTATTGGGATCTACTGCATATGCAAATAGATTCCTGTATCCAGCGAGGCTATCTGCGATAATTCTATCTGTAGAAAAGATCCTAGAAGAGAATTGGTTGCTCTCATTCTGAGAGGAAGGCAGCGACGCAAAATAAATCTGGAATTGATTACCGTCTGGTCTAAGAACGTCGATCTGTAGTGCCGGCTGAGTACTGCCGTACTTGGCAGAGTATAGTACCATGAAGTCGCTCGGATAAGAATCATAGTCAAAATCGACCGTGTAAGAATGGTTCTCGAGGCGCACGCCGTCTTGCAGGAGAGTGGACCTATCGGCGTCCTTAGCGGTCATGATCAAATGCTCCGGCACTTTCAGTCCTAGCAAGTTTATCCACACAGGCATCGCTGACTTGGGATGGTCAATCCAAAAGTTAGGGTTATTCCACTGTGTGAAGGATTTAAGAGGAATAGCTACTACTGCATACATTGTCATTAAGATAAGTCCAAATAGTATTGCAACACCTGCAAGACCCCCTCTAGATCGTTTTAATCCCTTAAAAATCTCTAATGCAGAAAGAACTTCTAGAGAACCGGTCATCCTACCTTCACCCTAGGATCAAAGTATGCGTAGACGATATCCGTGAGAAATACCGTGACAATGAAAATGAGCGTCGAAATATACGTCAATCCAATTATGATAGGGATATCGAAGAAGCCTATCGCCTGATAATATAAGCTTCCCATGCCAGGCCAGCCAAAAACTGCTTCTACTGTAATGGCACCGCCAAAAGAGCTAGCAAGGCTTAATGCCACGACAGTAATGATCGGCGGTGCGGCATTTTTTAGAGCATGCGAATAGAGGATCCGCTTTTGCGGTATACCAGCTGCCCTCTTGGCTATAATGTAATCCTCCCCAAGGATTCCAACGACGAAATAGCGTACAATATAAGCCCACGAGCCAAAGCCAACCAGCACAATCGTCATAAGAGGTAAAACCATGTGGTAAAGAAGGTCCACTGTATATGATGGATCGGATGGCGCAGTTAGAGGAGTGGCCCTCGCAGGAAAAATATGGTATATAAAGGCAAAAGCAAAGATCATGAGCATTCCCACCCACCAAGTGGGAAAACTGCTGCTAAATACCGCATAAGCAGAGTTTATCTTGTCCCAAATAGAGCCTGCGCGATTAGCCGCAAAGGCCCCAAGGAAAAGACCTACAACAGTAATGATTAGAGTCGAGGTAGTAAAAAGCAAAATTGTCTTTGGCATCTTTTCCAAGATGATGTCACGCACATTTGCTGACCCGCTATCGCTCGTAAGGTAGTGAGACTTCCCAAGATCCAGCACCATCACTTTCAAGACGGTGTTTGTAAATCGCTTGGGAGAGTACCACGGCTCGTCAAGACCTATCGCCTTGATTTGGAGCTCAATCCTTTGATCTATGTAATTAAGGCGCTCCTGGGTATTTTGAAACTTGATATTGCTACGGTTTGTTTCTTCAATAACTGAGGATTTTGTCGCATCAAGCAGTATTTTATCCATGGTAGAACCCAAGAGGGCCATTGTCAGAATCAAGGTGGAAAATAGCACTATGACCATGTTCAACGATCGTTTTACGAGAAAGCGGCCAAAGTCTCCCAACTATACTGATTCAACGGTTAGGGGTTATATTTTTCTACCAATTCCTCCTGCTGGCATATATCTATGTCGTGTACGGCTACGTATGATTGACGCAGGATTGACCTCCTCTTGAAACTATTGCTATTACTAGATCATTACATCATTGTCTTTCATATATAGACACATATTCTTGCACTCCCTTTCCAGTGAAGACGGTTATAACAATGATTTAAGCTGGGTCTCAGCTGAGCACCTAGGTCTATTAATCAAACTATGATTCACCAGTAGCAATAGAAGAAATGATGATGGTTGAGGCAAGTAAAAGAATAATTGCGGCAAACAGTCAAGGAGAAGTTTTGGGAGGAGGAATGAAGCCTCCTATAAAAAGAAATTTGGAAATACAAATAAACCTTCAAAATGTTTCAATAGATGATCAGACAAGGTACGACGACTTGAATAACGCAAAGAAGATGAAGGAATAGACATTGAAGACACTGATGAGCTCTGCTCTGGAATGTTTAACATTCGCGGTAAGCTCAGAGATATTGTAACCTTATTCAAAAATCTAAGCAATAGCTTCTCAGAAGCGAGCTGAGCTATACCTATACCATCCGCAAAAAAGCTGTATTACGCTTAAATCTAAAGTCTTGAAGAATGCTCCATCGTAAGCAACGACGATTTTCACCCCAAGCGCATCTGCACAATCCTCCCCTTACAACACTGCCTCATCTATCGGCTGCATGCTGGACATATGGATAGATTGTCTGTAAACCTCAGATGCAGCGCGCCGTCAGGCTGCAGCGGTAGTGTCGTTAACACACCCTGCAAGTTGCTCAAATCAATGAAGTAAGGTTCTTCAAAAAAAGTGGGTATAGAATTAGTAGTCCTGGTTTAATAATATAATTTGTACCCCCGGCCGCTGCCCTTCTCTATCATAGTTGGCAAGATGTGGACTGACGAATAATAAAACGAATTATAAATATTTATGTATGTCGTTGCGCTCCTACCGAGCAGTGTCAGCAGCAACAGTTTGACCGTTGTCCATCTGATTACTGTTATTTGCACTCTGATTGCTGCCGATTGCTCCTGGAGCAGCAAGAATTGTGCTTGAAGAGATATCGGGCCGAAGCGCTTCATTACTAGTTGCAAATATCTTGACTTGGTTGGGTCCAGTAGATAGCTTTGCAGTCATGTCTGGTGACAGTCCAATATTGAATTCCCCGTTGCTTCCAGCCTGGGCTTCTCCTCTGATTACCACCATTCCATCCTTGTTTGAAACAAAATAGTTCACAGTGACATTGCTGCTTGGCTGGCCGGCGATGGTAACATTGACCTTCATCGAAGTGGGTTGACCTATCGTTACTATTCTCGGCACGTCAATGCTACTAATGTCAGCAACCCGAGGCGTCTCATAGTGAGCCCAGTGGCCGACTTCGAATGGGTATGAGGGGTCCCTGAATGCGTTAATGGTTACTGTTCCTCCTGCTACATTGAAGTTGTCAAGATAGAATGGACCATTGCTAATTATTGCGTGGCCATGCTTTTCAATCCAGCTTATGCTAGCATCGTAACGATTGATGGCATCTTGCACCGTTATTCTACCTTTTAGCGCAGGGGGCACAAACTGCTCATTTTTCATTTTTTGCAGCTCTGCCTTGATCATCTCTGCATGCTCTTTCACCACGGGGTCGTACCAGCCAACGCCTTTAGCTTGCGCTTCGCTTCTAGAGTAAGCAAGTCTGCCATCCATAACAATTCTTTCAGACGCAGCAAGGATTTCCCAGGGCTGATCGACAAAGAAGACGCCAGAGTCAGCGATCTCCTTCTCATCATAGTGCCAAATGTCAATGTATGCTTCAATTTTATCCGGGGCAATGTACCTAAGCCCCTTGGAAAGCTTAAGTGCTTCGCTCGCAAGGGGAGTGTATTCAGGATCTACTGTACGATCTTGTGGACCTGTATCAGTACCCCATTCATAAGTGAAATAATCATTATACATCATGTCAGAAACATCCATCTGAATGCCATTGTGCCACTTTGAATATAGCGGCATGAATGTCACTTTGCTTGTGGCGCCAGAGCCCTCACCTACTGGGGTCCATTGCTGCAGTGTTTGATTCCACCTTATTGCATCTGAGGGTACAGGCACTTTGCCAAGCGGACCTTTTGTTGTGATGTCACTCCATTGGCTCCGGAATGGAATCACCTCTCCAGTGTACGGATCTCTGAAGGTGTCAGGGTCTGAAACCATGAGATAAATACTCCTTCCATAAATGTCCTGTAGACCTGCGATTGAGTTCCACGATCCTTGGTGGATCTGCTTGACGCCAATGTCAACCGAAGCATTGCCGTCACCTGACCTTGCATTTAGTAGAGAATACTTGCTTGTTATCCCTGCCCCAAAATCATTCACCAGGCCTTGGATATTGGCAGAAGCAACAAACGGGTCAGTCTTCTGGGCAACAAAGAGCCTAACGGATTCTTGAATCCCCATCTTAACTGCATCACCTACAAGATGGTTCCTTTCTTCTTCAGAGGTAAAGTTGAAGAACGCTATCTTCTGGGTAATCTCATCAAGTGTAGCATTTTGATAGTTCCAATATGCAGGGTTCTGAGATCCAGGCATCCCACTCATCCAAGGCGCATACATCTGGCCCGGAGTTATAGGATTGTACCTTACAAATGCGCTGGTGCCTGCGATCTCCTCTGTATATATTTGCCATTGCAAATCCTTTGGATCTGAACCGTACACCACGGTGTTTGCTTTGTTCAAATCACCGTATTCTCTTTGGATGCTAAAGCCTATCTTTTCAAGCTCTGAAGCAATCAGCTGACCCATTGATTCTTTTCTGACATCGTCTTGTCTTATGAGCACCTTTACGGTGATGGGATTGCCATTGAACGTCCACCTGCCACCCTCGTTTGTAGCACCCGCCCCAATCAAGGGCCCAGAAATCATGTTTGCAGCAAGTGAGGGATTATACCTAAAGCCAAACGATTCAACTATATCGATAACGTTTAGATATTCCGGTGAATATATACCAAATGGCCCAATAAGGGGACTGCCATAGCCTTTCAGAATCTCGTTAATGACAAAGTCTCTGTCTATCAGATAGTTTAAGGCGTAGCGGACTTCCCTGAACTGAAAGGGGTTTAGGATGTTTGAATCTGCCGCAGGGGCAGGATTAACAAAAAGCCCTAGCGAACCAGCAGTTTTATCATAGACTTTTAGCCTAGGATCATTCCTTGCATCGTTGGCAGATTCAGCAGGAATTGGAGAAAAATACGTGTCAAGTGTGCCCGATTTAACCTCTTCAAGGGCAAGATTCTCATCCTCCCGTTGAATAAATCTTGCCTGATCGATATAGGGGCCTTTTTCTTGTATCTGTGAGAACGCGAGATTCTCAAAAGGCGCGGAAATACACAGAAGCAGTATGAAAATAGGAACGATAGAAACCAGCACTCGAGCTTTTTGCAATGCTATCAGAGCCTAAAAAAGTCCAATATATTCTTTCTAAACGTATCCATGGTTTATCCACCTTCTACCTCAGGTATTGCACTTATTAGCTCCCTTGTATATGGATGGCAAGGCTCTGAGAGGACTTTATCGATTGGTCCTGTCTCAACTATCTTCCCAGACTTCATTATGGCCAGATCATCTCCTAGGTATCGGGCTGTAGATAAATCATGTGTTATGTATAAGTAAGAAATGTTAAACTTCTGCCTTAGCCTCTGCATTAGTCCTAATATTTCCCCCCTAACGGACACATCAAGCATCGAAACTGGTTCATCAGCCACGATAAGTCTGGGCCGGAGCACAAGTGCCCTTGCAATTGCGACCCTCTGTCTTTGACCCCCAGAGAGGGTGTGTGGAAGTCTGCCTGCTATTTCCTGTGGTGGCTCAAGCCCGACCTCCCGTAGAGCATTTAGGACTTTTTCTATCTTCTGCTCCTTTGAGGATATCTTGTCGTGAATACTGATTGGCTCCATTAGGATGGCGCCTATCTTCATGCGGGGGTTGAGTGATGCATAGGGGTCTTGGTACACCATTTGGACTGCAGCGCGGAAGTCTCTGAGCTGGCTTCCTTTGGATTGTGTTACATCCTTCTCTTCAAATATCACCGAGCCTCGGTCAGGATCTATGGCGCGCATGACAATCCTTGCCACTGTTGTTTTACCTGACCCTGAGGCACCAGCAAAGATTAGGACTTTACCCCGGTCGAGCTTAAAGCTGACATCATCTACTGCCTTGACAACTAAGTGCTCTTCTGCGGACTTAAACAATTGGCTGAAACTTTTCTTGATAGGAAAATATTTTATGAGCTGTCTTGCCTCAAGAAGTGCACTCAACTTGTCCCATTTTCTCCTGCTTGTGGTATAAATAGAATTACTATACTCGCATCTACGAGTTGCCAGAATCCTCATATAACCTACAATTAATTTATTCTCTAGTTATTGTCTAAACTTATAGTATCTGGCCTCAAGGCATATTATTTCACAGAAAATGGACCAATTAGAGGGGTAGACGGCATCAACTTCAAACTGTCGGAGGGTGAATCGCTTGGCATTGTTGGCGAGTCAGCATGCGGCAAGAGCACACTTGGTGCGGCTATCATGCAATCGATACAGTCTCCTGGCAGAATAGTTGAAGGCAGCATAATCCTTGGAGGGGCTGACATTACCAAAATGTCTTCGTCAGAATTCGACAGCAGGATACGCTGGAAAAAAATAGCGATGGTGTTTCAGGGAGCCATGAATGCGCTTGATCCAGTATACACAGTCGAAAGCCAGCTACGTGAAATTCTAAGAGAACACCACTTTCAAGGAAAAATCGACGACAAAATAGCGCAATCGCTGCAACAAGTTGGCCTTGATTTAACGATCGCAAAGCGCTATCCTCACGAGCTCTCCGGCGGCATGAAGCAGCGCGTTGTAATTGCAATGGCGCTCTTGCTGAATCCTGATATCTTGATAGCAGACGAGCCGACTACAGCGCTAGATATGCTCGTTCAGTCGCAAATAATCAGCTTGCTCAAAAAATTGCAAAAGGAAAAAGGAATAACGATAATACTAATAACACATGATCTTGCCCTTGTTTCACAGATAACAGACAAAATAGCCATCATGTACGCCGGTCAACTGGTCGAGTTCTCCTCTACTAGGGATATTTATAACAACCCCCGCCACCCTTACACTCAGGCTTTAATCAAAGCAATTCCAAGGTTGAGGACAAAGGACAAAGAAATCCACTTTGTCAAGGGAAGCCCGCCATCATTGCTCAGTGCGCCTCCAGGCTGCCGGTTCTACGATCGCTGCATCCACGCAATGGATGTATGCAGAAAGAACCCTCCGGAGTTTGAAACAGAAGCAGGCTACGTTCGCTGTTGGCTGCACGAAGGATCTGGAGAGAGCCCTCAACCTTAAAAAGCATGGTGTGTTAAGACACACCACCGTCTGCAGGTAATTTGAAAAATGACCAGTACGATACTAACATATTTTCCCTTTCCGAGCATCCGGGAAAAGCAAAAGAAAGTCCTTGATATGATCGAGTCGGCGATTAAGTCTGGCTACAGGCAAATTTTTTTTGAAGCTCCAACTGGCTTTGGCAAGACACCTGTTGCAATCACGCTTGCCCGCTACCTCGGTAGCTCCCATATCTGCACAGCAACGAAAGACCTGCAGACCCAGTATAGGCGCGACTTTCCCTTTGTATTTGACGTAAAGGGAAGGAGCAACTTCCCTTGTATAGTCAAGGAGGATATGGGCCTTGAGGAGAGCTGCAACTATGGTCCTTGCATTAAGGATGATATGTACGACTGTTCATACAAGACTCGCCTAATTGACTACAGGGTTGAAGGACAAGGTACCCTTCACGAGATAGTCAAGCTTGATTCTTTTGCAGAGCGCAAATACTTGGAGAAGATGAGATCAAAACCAAAACTGGTCGACTTGGACTGGCGGCCATGCCATTATTACCACCAAAAGTGGATAGGTAATCAAGCAACTCATACCGTGTATAATTATAGATACTTCCTATCAGACATCTTCTATGCGGGAGCAACACAAAGACGTAAGCTGCTAGTTCTAGACGAAGCACATCAGCTGGAAAATGAAGTGGGCGATTTTAGAAGTTTTACTGTTCGCAGGAACATGCTTCCGTTCTTGAAAATGCAGATGCCAGATAATAACATTGACGATATTGAAACGTGGCTTAATTTTTGCGTTAAGCTAAAGGAACGGCTATTTGAGTTTACGGAAAAGGCTCAAGGAATCATAGAACGTAGCAACCAGAAGGTGAGCCTAGAGCCCTATACTGAAAAAAATCTGATAGATGCGCTAGAACTAGACAAGAACCTTGCAGGAGTCATTGACGACATGAAAACAAACAAGGATAATTGGATAGTGTCGGGTGTCCAGCGTGATACTGCAAACCAGCTGCTAAAGGTAACTCTGACTCCATTAGATATCTCTAGCTATTTTGATACAATCTTCGATAAGGGATCGGTGTCGCTTTTGATGAGCGCGACAATTCTTAGCAAAGACCACTTGTGCAAGACTACGGGCCTTGACCCTGAAAAAGCAAAATTCATACGAATTGAAGACTCAGATTTTCCAGTCAAGAATAGGCCTATCCACATGATGAACGTGGCATGGCTCAGTGCCAAGACGATGAATGCGAGCATGCCTAAAATTGCTCAGGCAGTAGACAATATCATGTCAATACACAAGAATGAAAAGGGCATAATACATACTACATCCTATTCCCAGCTCCAGTTTATTCGGGAGAACTTAAGCAAGCAAAATGCTAGTAGACTCATAGAGACATCATCAAGCCTTGATAGAAGTGAAGTACTGAGAAAGCATTATGAGAGCAAAAATCAGACTGTTCTGATATCGCCCTCCCTTCACCTCGGAGTAGACCTGAAGGACGACTTATCAAGATTTCAGGTGATTGTCAAGGTACCATATCCAGACCTCACAGACAAGAAAATCGCTGCGAAAAAAGATCGTGACCCAAAGTGGTATACTTGGAACACTGTTCTACGGTTGGTTCAGGCATATGGCAGGAGCATTCGAAGTAGCGATGATTATGCAACAACGTACGTATTAGACAGCAGCGTCTCTTACCTTCTGAAGAATGCGCATGATTTGATGCCCAAGTGGTTTACGGAAGCAGTCGTGCAATCCTAGAACATTTTTATGCCCTGGGTCGATCAGAAGGTATGAAATTTGCCCAGTGACAAGGCCGTTTCATCTGACGGCACTGAAAGCTACATAATATTTGGCATCAGTTCGAGTATAGCTGCAACTTTAATACTTATTTCGCCAATTCTGTATACCCTCGTAGCATATCCTGACACGTTTACTCTTTCTTGGAACGAGGGTAGGGGCGGTTTCTTGTTCGCCACAGCATTTATTGCAGCCGAGCTTATTGGTCTGAAATATTCCCTGACTAAGAAAAGATTCCTCATGGTTGCCGGCATGGCAGCCCTCACTATTTCATATTTTGTTGCATTACCATACGGACTAAATGATTATATCAGAAATGGAAAAGATGTGTACAACGTCTCTCTGATAGACAGCTGGATGTGGATGTGGGATTTTATTGTAATGGCCACATTTGTCGCCAGCTCGCTGGCATTGTTATTTGGCAAAAATTGGTACAAGATAGCGTCCGCAGGAGCTATATATCTAGCAGGAAGCGCACTCATCCTTGCTCTTGATGCGTTTTTTCCGTTTGATTCTCTTGGGCCCCTTCAGTTTGTAGTGCCAATTTATCTGCAGATCGATCAGGGAGTCATCAACTTCATCGATAAATACATTATTAATGTGGGACCACAAATGCAAGAAAATCCAGCTGCTCCGGCCCTCGCAAAAGGTAACCTCCTTGTGTTGAATGGGCTACACGGTCCGTTTGCATTGCAGGTTTTCTGGCCGTCAGCGGGTGTCCACAGCATGATAATCTATACCCTTGTCATGCTCGCGTTGCTTCTCAAAATGAATATACCATCAACTAGGAAGCTGATCTACTTTGCAGCTGGAACTTTAGGAACCGTTTCTGTAAATCTGATTCGAATAATTTCGCTTTCCCTGTATGCGCTTGTAGTCACGACAGACGTGAAGCAATGGGAGGCGTTTCATTCTATAGCTGGAGAATTGATGTTTCTACCTTGGCTTGGAATCTACCTTGGAGTGGTCATCTACATTGAGAATAACAGAAGCCGCAGGTTGCAAGCAAGAGCTACTCGGGAAGCAGCAGACTCTAATCAGTCGAGCCCCTAGAGTTAGGCAGTAGGTTTCTCCTCGTGCGATAACAGTCAGCCGGTGTGACAGCACCCGTACAAACCTCATCCAACTTTTAAGATCAGGTGCCTTAGTCCTGCAATATCTACCAGTCAGATTATATACAGGCTTGCTGTGTGATATATAGAAGGTTTTTTTGGTTGGTGCAAAATAGTTTTCCGATGAGAGAATGGCATGTTGAACATATGGAAAAGACAGTTGTAAAGTACGTCAAGGGTCTGTCAGAAAATGCGTCAGGATGGGAGAAGAGAAATCACAAAAAATATGGCAGCCTTGCAAATATCTGCAGGCAAATTGAATATGACATTAAACATGGCGTTACCAGCGAGCAAGTAATTTTTCTCTTTGAGAAGATCCGTAATGATTCGTCTTTTTCCACTCTTAGAAAAACAAGTGGTTCGATGGAAAGGTTGGCGGAAATAGAAAGTCAATTTAGCAAACCGAAAATAAGAGTACCACAGTGGCGCTAGTAAATTCCTCACTCACATCTTACCGCTACTGCTAATCTTCAGTCCCTAATCCTTTCTCAGCCTCAACTTGAATTTCTCTGCCCTTGTTCTGAATCACAAAACCTCAAATTATCGACCGAAATGTAGAATTTTTCTTTTTAAAAAATAAAGCATTTTATTTTCGTACCCTGATGATTTCTATATGCCTATAGTAACCGTAGCTATGTACAGCGGGAGAACACAAACTGAGAAGGATCGGCTGGCGGAAACAATAACTGATGACTTTGTAAGGATATGGAAGCTACAGAAAAAAGACGTAATTGTAGTCTTCGAAGAAGCGCCTCATGGAAATTGGTTCGCAGGGGGCGTTAGGTTATAGTATTCGAGACGTTTCATCAATGTTTGAGTATCTCGCCATCAGTGTTCTCACTTGTCAACAATAGGAAGATGCCCTCCTGTTAATAATTTCTACTCCTCAGATGTAACATAATAAGTGAGCTGCATGCAGTGCAAACCGATGTTAGCTCGACTAATGGTTAAGTTTTCATTGCAGACGATGAATTCTGATTATTCTTTCCTGCTATCACCGGGGCATCTCAACTCAATAGGCACATTAAAAATGTCATTTAGGGTGGACAATGAAGACAAGAATACAATATCTAATATTTTTTAATGAAAACAATGGCTTTTCCCGATAATGGGAAGGATATTAGATCGTTAGGAATGTGCATATAATATCTTTATTCTGATTGTCTCTGTTTGGATGGCTACAATTGCCAGTAGAAAGAAATAATTCTGCAACCACCTATTGCCCAACCAACCAATAGCGGGTATAGAGAATAGCCGTTATTGGCACGACACATGTAGCGGCCAAGGTTTCATTGTCTTCCCTCAAATTTTATTACACCATGCCAGTCAACATTGAACCAAATGGTCAAAGACCTATTGCATTGACTTTATGTTGATTTGGGCATATCTAGAACTTGTCAAAACCTTTGGTTTGATTATCAGTTACACAGCGAAAGTAGCATCTTAAAAAGTGGTTGGATCTCTTCGTTGATGCATTGATACATTGCACATTTCTACGGCAGATCTATCAGGCTACACTATCCTCAACTTAAATAAGCAATTTAATCAACAGATCGGCAAATGGCTGCAGCTGACAACAACTATCCTGTAGTGGCAGAACATGATGGCATTAAACTCAAGACTGAGAACATGGGCATAGACAAGCTCTATCATTGTATCTACGACAACAAGGTTTTTTTATTCTACAAAGACGATCAATCTTTGTTGCATTGCTATGAAGTACAGAACCCCGACGCAGTGAGGGAGATAGCAGAAAACCCTTCCGAGCTTGATAGTATTCTCGCAAGGTATGCTAAAATCAATCAAGGTTAGCCGCAATAAACGTTATATTGTACCATGCTGAATAATCTCGCACGATGTCTACAAGCACCAACTCAGTCAGGCATAGCAGTTCAAGCAACGAGATATTCATTGGGAAGAAACCGCTCATGACTTATGTTACAGCGACCTTAGTGCAGCTGGCAAACGAGCCAACAGTAGTAATAAAAGCTAGAGGAAAGAGCATTACACGAGCGGTAGATGTGGCACAGATTATTGTAAAACGTATGGACACTCTTGGATACAAGATCGGACCAATTAAGCTTGGCTCCGAGACGGTCCAGTCAGACGACGGCAGGGCTAGGAATGTCTCCACCATAGAAGTCCCTATTTCGCGTGCTAAGTAAAAATTATAACAAAAGTATAGATGTAGCAACCCGCAGCGTAAAAGTTGGGAGACTGTAAAAGGCTTACTCCTACATATTTGCCCCACCATCACAGCTAAGTATTTGTAGTGACATCTTTGTAACGACCCAGAGATTGCATCAGATGCGAATGATGGGGCAATGGCACTCAGGTATGTTACCATGTTGCTTAAGATGACTGAAGCAGAAGCAGGGACCACCATTAGGTAATTTATTTAAGTAAAACAACATTTGGATATGTGGAAATGATACCCTGTTGAGATCTAAATATTCTTGGTAGCCAGCAAAGGATGATACAAAAAAAATTATGCAAAGAATTGGTAGGATTGCTTCAGCATGGTAAAAGCAAAGGTCAGGAAGCGCGTTCCAGGATAGCTTATAGACATAGTTCTTCAATTTTTTCCAAAAGCTAGATCGGCCGTGACGCCGCCTGCAATAGAAAGCTTATCCCATAATACACCAATGCAGCTGAAAGTGCCAATCTTAGAACGGGATAATATTTTGACCTAAGAAGAATGCCGCCCCTTGAAGCCAGGTACGCGGTGCATGCAAGCCACGCATAGTCCATCCAAATGTGAAGCAGAAAGAGCATGATTACGCCTGTACTTATCCCAAACGCTCCTGAGTCGGCTATCAATTTTACTCCAGCTGTGAACCACCAAAGAAGGAAGAATGGGTTAAGCGCAGTCAGCGCGACACCTACGGCGAATGGACCTCTGCTGCTAGTAATGCGCAGCAGATTATATGCCCTCTTTTCATTAGTAATAGTGGCTATTTGCAAGCTTGCAAAGCCAAGGATCGCTATTCCGCCAACGAATCCTATGATGCCACTATATTTTTTTGCGACGTCAAATGTGAATAGGCCTGCTGCTAGCATAATTATCAGTGGCAGCTCTACCACGGTGTGGCCGTGCGCAACTTTGACTCCAGACCACCTATCAAGGCGGGTGGCGTAGGCCAGATTGGCAAAAAATAAAGGGCCTGGAGCAAGGACACCCGACGCCGATAGAGCAATTACCTCGATGCCAAAGTCTAACACGTTCATTGCCTTTGTGAGAAGGTGTCACGGTTCTGTTAAAGTCTTTCTCATTACTGAATTGCTTAAAAGCAACAGATGGCTAAAGTAAGACGTACATTGGTCGACACGATCCGCACGATCAAGCTCATAAGCAAGTGGGGTACCAATATGGCAGTAGGGAGGAGGCGTCCTGTTGTGGCAGTTTTCAGCATGACCCATTACTGTAACTTTTACTGCCCCATGTGTCCCTTTGGCAATCCCGACAAGGAAGGGCAGATTACGCTTGCAAAGACCTCTGACCTTACGACAGAACAATGGAAGATGGTCTTTGACAAGGTGTCAAAATATTGTATATGGTGCATAATAGAAGGTGGGGAGCCCACAAGCAGACCCGACTTTATGGAACTTGTTAAATATCTGCACAATATCAAGATGCCGATAACGCTTATCACTAACTGCTCGCTTCTGCACACGATCGACCTGCCTAATCTGAGAAAATACATTCAATTTGTGACATGCAGCATCGATTCCACATACGAAGCGCCTTATTGTAAAGTACGAGGGGTGTCGCCGCAGATATTTCGGAGGGTGATGGATAACGTACACTTGCTGACAAAGCATGAAGTACCCCACTACTTTAACAGCGTGATAACAAAATTCAATACACAAGAGTTCATTGATCAAAGTTACTTTGAAAAGGCAAAGGAGCTCGGAGCAGATGCAATATCTCTTACATTTGTTGAAGACAGATCTGATGTTGAATATTCACTGTTGCCGGATCGGGAAACTATGGTCGAGGTCTGCAGAAGTGTTCTCAATTACATGAAAAAGTCTGGGTCGCTACAGATGCTGATACCGCCAGAATATTTTCAGCAGATAATGGAGCATGGTCGGACCCTTTTTGACGAATGCGGGGTTTGGAAGAGCGTCTTTGTGAACGGCAACGGCACTGTCATGGTACCCTGTTGGAAGTTTAACTCTCCCGAGAACACATATAGCCTACTTGAGAAGAGCATAGATGAAATTTGGAACGCCCCCCAGTGGGAGATTGCTAGAACTTGCCACGACTGCAAGGTGCTCGGTTGCATTTGGACTTCGTCACAACCCGTCCGAACTATTGCCAGAAGCTATATGCGTGGAATGTCCAAGATAATTAGTCAACACAGTCCAGATCTTAAGATCTGACTTAGCGATGAATAACATAAGAACCTGTCTATGCCTTTCTATGAGTTTACAGAAGCGTCAAAGATAAGCGGAATATTTTCTTAGGAGGATAATGATAGCACTCACACAACGTCATCAAAAGAGCTGTCAGTGGTTGAACAGCCACGCGTTACTTCATATCTGTCATTTAGACACATAGCCCATGAAAATGGCAGGCAGTCCCAAAGATAGCTATGATATCTGCACCTAATAGAATGGCTATCTGTTCTATCCCGCATGCTATTCGTTCCTTCGACGGCCATGACCTTCCGCTGAAGATCAACAAAACAACCACGTCACGTCAAGAGAACGTCTTTTGATGCTTTTAGTCCTTCATATTGCCAAAAGTGAAAAGTGCTCGTTACATTTCTTCGAGGAGCAGACACACTGCAAGCGGATTCTGTGACACTTTGACACTAGAAGGCAAATTTTCGATTAAATGAGCACAATCGTTACAGCCATAAGGCACCCATAAGGTAGCTTCGAGACGTACAACAAAGTATAAGGATTGCTATTCCAAGTCTTGTACTGTGAATGGTATAGGAATGAGCTGGGAAGTATGGAGTCAATCAGAACAAACACGGATATCTTCTGTCATAATGCTATATAGGAATATTCAGCCCCCCTTTCCTCTCTACCACTCAGAATATTAATAAGTCCCATAAAGTTTACAGTAAAATGAATCTAATTTTTTATTACTAAAAACAATTCGTTACAGACAGAAATAACCTGTAAATATCAAACTTTGAATTATTGTATTACATTATGCTAACCGATAATGGCGAGGATCTTAGACCACCATTGCAGCGTCCAGCATGTCAAGTTGCTGCATGCTTTGAGCGCGCATCCGTCTACGTCGTTATCAAGGAAAGTGATATCAATGCTTTGAGTGTTGATGCAGGAGAAAAACAGGTGACGGTGGAAAGGGACTCTCCTGCAGACGTCAATGCTTTCAAGCTCATATTATACCTTTGCGCACGTCATGACTATGACCTGAAATATCTGCTTGAAGAAAATGAGCTCGAAATAACTAAGAGGCGTCATCTGACGCTCAGAGATAGTGAATAGAAATATACCTTATCTGTTTGCATCCATAGATAAAGAAATTATAGGAGCCGATTTTGAGCTTAATCCGGTATTGACGTCGCACCACCTTGCAGCCATATACGGATCAAGACCACAACAATCAGTACAGCCAAAACTTATTGGGATCGTCTTCGGGGGTATATCTGTCGTAACTGGCTAAACATTTGAAGTTTTGCTCGTTTCTATCATAACTCTGTACTGTTATCATTCAGATAGGCAACAATCCTTCTCTTCGTTATGTTTCAGGAACTAGCCATGTCAACACGTGAAAGCCAAAACCCGATCTCGGTGAATTTGCTAAAATCCTAGACCAAAGAATGCAATGCAAAGGCAAGATGGTTGCAGTAATAGGGGACATACATGGTTTCTATCACGAGCTCTGTGAGCTCCTTGATGCTATTGACCGGTCGCCCGGGAGTCATATTCTTATACCAACCGGCAACCTTAATGATCGCTGTCCCAAAATAAAAGAGACTCTGATGTTTGCGATGCCATGAATACTCCTTGCTTCTATTCACTCATGTCAAATCATGAATAGAAGATTCTAAGATATCTTACAATAAATCCGGTACAGACTTAATGCTCTTTTCAAGACAATTGAGCAATGTGGCGAGAAATTTTTCAGCATCCATCGTTCTTGAAATGGTTAGAATATCTTCCCTGGATAGTATAGGTTGGTCAGGCAATTTTAATGTTATATACGCTGGGATAAGTCCAGATGGACCCATCACCAGACAGTACAAGGATAACAGTAACTTTATTAGAACATGGAATCCAAAAACAAGGAAAATTTCTAATGAAGCGATAGATGCATGGTGGTATCAGTAACCTTATCTCAACTGATAGCAAAGGTATCATTCTGCTCCTTCAATAAAGATCTTTTTTGGGCACCAAAGACATGATAAGGCGTCGGGTCTCTCATTGGGCTTGTGCATTAGACAGCGGGGTTGTATGTGGTGGAACCTTACGAGCATATGAAGAAGACAGAGGAATTCTAGAAATTAATGCCAAAAGGGACTATGAATTCGATGAAGGAAAAAGACCTTCATCAGCTTCAGTTGCAGTTTGACTGATCCTTGTAAATGGGACAGGGCAAGAAATAATAACCACTGGTCAATACGCAGGAAGCTACTGCCAAATAAGAGTTTGTTACTCCACTGATCTGTGTTTGTAGAAGTTTAAATCCTCTCACTCGGCCAATTCTTCTTCTGAGCTTTGTGAGCATCCAGTCCTGGTGCTGGCTCTATTACTTTTTTTGGGGGGCGCCCAAAGGTGGCTTGGCAACTATTGCAGTTGAGAACTTATGGACAAGATCTAAAATAATCCTGAAGGAATTTATGAGATCTTCTCTTTGATCCTTTGTGCTATATTGTGTATTTCCTCCTGAGAGGCGACCCTCCTAGAGGGCCACTTTCCATCGGGGCTGTCATCGTGAAAACGCGGAACAATGTGAACATGTACGTGTGGGACTATTTGGTTTGCAGCTATTCCGTTGTTCTGCCCCACATTGAAGCCATCAGCCTTTACAGTGGAAATTATTGCTTTAGCAATTGTGGGCACTAAAGAGTACAATCTTCCTACCTCCGGAGGAGGCATTTGCAGTAATGTTTCGTAATGCTTTGTGGGCATCACTAGAGTATGCCCTGGATTTATAGGATATTTATCCATCAGGACTAAAAAACCGTCGTCGCAGCGGATCTGCACGCAGGGCTCTTGTCCAGATATTATGGAGCAGAAGATGCAAGGCTTGCTCATACTGTGCGTGTCTGCTTGTTTGTAGGTTTGTTGGTTGTTTATTTTTTGCTATTAGGACATATGAATTTTTAAATAGACCAAAGATCGGAATTTTAGGTAGATGGGAGAAACACTCGAGCTCGATACGTTTGACATGTCTTTCTCTTTCCGCTGCCCCAAGTGTGACTACTTGAACGAAGAGGTGCCTGCCAAGGATCTTTCGAGCGGCAATGCTGAATGCGGCATGTGCGAGACGGTTTTCAAGGTAGAAGGGATTGACGCTGTCAAGATAACTGCTACCCTAGAATAACTGAAAAATCTTAAAATATGCACCTGTCTCCATATTCATAGTGAAGCTCGAGAGTAGAAAGACGCTCGAGGGGCCGGAGAGAGCTCCGCATAGGGCGATGTACAAAGCAATGGGGCTAAGAGACCAAGACTTGGATCGGCCTCTCATAGGGGTATCCTCGACATGTAATGAGGCTACGCCTTGCAACATTCATCTAGGACGACTTGCACAGAGCGCTAAACTCGGCGTAAAGGACGCAGGATGTACTCCAAGGGAATTCACGGCAATTGCCGTCTCTGATGGAATTGCCATGGGCCACGAGGGCATGAAAGCCTCACTTGTTAGTCGTGAAATAATCGCAGATTCTATTGAAGTAATGGTCAGAGCCCATCAGTACGATGGGCTAGTGGGAATATCGGGCTGTGATAAAAGCTTGCCCGGGACACTAATGGGTATGGGACGGCTCAATAGGCCCTCCATATTTGTTTATGGTGGAACGATCCTGCCGGGTCTATGGAACGGTAAGCAGGTAACAGTTCAGGATGTATACGAAGCTGTGGGGACACATGACGCTGGGAAGATGACATTACAGGAACTCACAAGCCTTGAAAATGTCGCATGCCCTAGCTCAGGATCCTGTGCCGGCATGTATACTGCAAACACGATGGCCTCGATAAGCGAAGCACTGGGAATGTCAATTCTAGGAAGCGCTTCCGCTCCCGCAGAGAGTGAAAGGCGGCTCGAAATCTGCTACAACACTGGCAGGGTTATCATGAGCTTACTTGAAAGTAATATCCGTCCGCGCGACATCATGACATTTGAAGCCTTTGAAAATGCGATTATGATAGCGAATGCAATAGGCGGCTCGACCAATGCTGTGCTGCACCTCCTTGCAATAGCAAGAGAAGTGGGAGTAAAACTGAGGCTTTCAGACTTCGAAAGGATTCGCAAACGCACTCCCCACATTGCGGACATGAGACCTGGTGGTATGTACATTATGGCGGACTTGGACAAGGTCGGTGGCGTGCCTGTAGTGCTAAATAGTCTACTCAAGAAAGGGCTCTTAAATGGCAATGTCTTGACGGTCAGTGGCAAGACCATGAAGGAAGATTTGGACTCGGTCAAGTTTAACTTCGACAGTGACAATAGAGTAATAAGACACCTTGACAACCCGATCAACCCCGAAGGCACACTCAAGGTACTAAAAGGCTCACTTGCCCCAGAGGGGGCAGTAATGAAGCTTGCAGGAGTACGAAGCAAAAAATTTGTTGGTAGAGCAAAGGTATTTGACACGGAAGAGGAGGCATTTGAAGCCGTATCAAAGCGCAGGATAGCGGAAGGAGATATACTCGTAATCCGTTATGAGGGACCAAAAGGAGGACCAGGAATGCGCGAGATGCTGGCAGTAACAGCCGCTGTAGCAGGACAAGGATTAGGAGAAAAAGTTGCGATGGTCACAGATGGGAGGTTTTCGGGTGCGACGAGGGGATTCATGATAGGTCATGTTGCTCCTGAAGCGATGGTGGGTGGACCAATTGCTCTAATAATGGAAGACGATCAAATCATGATTGACTTGCAAAAAAGCAGAATAGACCTTATGGTTTCGGAAGGCGAGCTAAGAAACAGGATTAAGAAATGGAAGCCTATCAAGCCACGCTATACTACTGGTGCCCTTGCAAAATATGCAATGCTAGTCGAGTCTGCATCTGAAGGTGCCGTCATGGCATCTATAAAGTGACAAAGGTTTAAATTTTATTCTTACTGCAAAGAGACAATTAAAGGTAGAAGGAGAAAATGAGCAAAAGTGATTACCTTTGGCCATCTAGGAGGCAGTTCAATCCACGTACAGAAGCTCGCCACTGGAGAAAACCAGTTTAAACTCTTTGAGAAACTCTACTCTCTTTACGAAAGGGTCTTCATCTTGGAGTCGCTCATTGGCCCCGAAGAGCTTGCTGAAATGTCTATCATTGGCTTCGATCCTGGGCTCATTGTAACATGCGACAATAATAATTTTACAGTTAAAGACAGGAATGGAAGAATTCTGCAAAACTCGCCAGTAAGAGAACCTTTATCGAGCCTCCGTGAGTTAATGCCCAAAGTAAATGACTATCGCTTTCGCTATATCGGTGGCGCAGTGGGTTACATCAACTACGACGCCATGCGGTTCTGGGAGCATTTGCCAATCAACAGTAAGAAAAAAGCCAGCAACTTTCCGCTGCTAGAATTTGGCATCTATGACGATGGCATACTCTTCAACCACAAAGAAAACCAGGCTTACTATTTTTACTTAGGAATATCGCGGCTAGAGGAAATAGAGGGCAAGATGGCCCGAGCCAAAAATAAACATGCTAAGTTTTACTATTCGACACCAAAGAGGAATGTGACAAAAAAACAGTTTGTGAAAATGGTAACAAAAGCCAAGCGTTACTTATACGATGGTCACATCTTTCAAGTAGTACTTGCAAAGAGCATGAATTTTAGCGTCAAGGGCAATCTCATTGCTCTATATGCTAAACTCCGAGAGGTGAATCCCTCACCATACATGTATATGCTAAAAATGTCTAACAGGTGTATAATAGGCTCAAGCCCCGAAATGCTGATTCGCGTCACAAATGACTACGTTGAGACTTTCCCTATCGCAGGAACAAGGCCGGTGGTGCAGGATGAAAAGAAAAACGAACAGCTGCGTCAAGACTTGCTCGAAGACGAAAAAGAGCTAGCTGAACATACGATGCTTGTAGACCTGGCAAGAAATGATATAGGAAGAGTGTGTAAGTTTGGAACTGTCAAGGTGAAGGAGTTCATGAGCGTTAAGCAGTTCAGCCATGTGCAGCATATCGTCTCTCATGTAGTGGGTAGATTGCAAAAAAATTTTGATTCATACAACTCTGTCAAAGCTGTCTTTCCAGCCGGCACCGTCTCAGGCGCTCCCAAAGTTCGGGCGATGCAGATAATCGATGAACTTGAACCCTCGCTCAGAGGGCCATACGCTGGCGCTGTAGGCTATTTTTCGTTTAACGGTTCATGCGACTTTGCAATAACGATAAGGTCTCTGTTTGTAAATGGTCGCAAGGCATATATCGAATCTGGAGCAGGAATAGTTATCGATTCTGATCCGGCCCTCGAGTGGGCAGAAACTGAGCATAAAGCAAACGCCATACTCTCTGCCCTAAAGAAGGCAGCATCTGGTTGTTAGCCTTGTTGCTCAATCGGCCAAGCATCCATATTTCTCTCTTCCTAGATTTTACACTCGAACGAATCAAAAAATGAGCGTTAGCTAGATAGCGTCTGAAAGCTAACCTTCAAACTACAGGTCTAGTATTATTCGTATCAATGTGGCAAAAATGTCAATTGAATACTATTGATACTGAATTCTGCTGTATAATATGATGAATGTAGTAATAAAGTCGCACACGTTATAGTTTGACATAATTTGGAAAAAGTTTTAGTGGCTTGTAGGTGGCCTGGCAAACATATTGTTTGCATTTATATGGTACTCTACTGCAAGGGCAGGATCCTTCTGTCTTCCGGTAAGGATGCCTACTACCACATCGTCCTTCTTGATCAGACCTTCCCTGCGTAGCTTTCTGACACCAGCTGGGACTGATCCTGATGCCATTTCGCAGTCAAAGCCGTTCAAACCAACAATCGACATGCCGTCGCTCATTTCGCTGTCGCTCACTTGCACTACTACACCATTGGTAAAGTCTAACGCGCGTAGTGCCTTGATAATATTGGCAGGTCTGCCTATCTGGATTGCAGTCGCATGTGTCTTGGGCTTGATTCCTTTCTTGTCTACGTCAGCATAATAGCGATCAATAATTGCGAGATCTGGCTTGCCACCATTCCATCTCAGAGGCTTATCCTCGAACAATCCATTGTATAGTTTGTATAATGCGTTTGCTCCTTCTGCATTTACTACTACCAACCGTGGAATTTTATTGATCCAGCCCCATTCATAGAGCTCCAGCAAGCATTTTCCGCAGCTAGATGTATTACCTAGTGCACCTCCCGGATACACTATCCAATCAGGCGGGGTCCAGTCGAGGGCTTCAAGAACCCTATAAACGATGGTCTTTTGACCCTCCAGACGGAATGGGTTGACTGAGTTGACAGTATATCCTCCGGTTTCTTCGGCATTTTTAAGCGAGGCAGTAAGAGCGTCATCAAAATTTCCTTGCACTTGTATTACCTGCGCGCCAAACTGGAAGGCCTGGCCAAGCTTGCCCGGGGCAATTTCGCCTTTTGGGATGTAAACGTCACATGCTATATTTTCGTTTGCAGCATACATTGCAGCAGATGCTGAAGTATTGCCAGTGGAAGCACAAACTATCCTTTTTACTCCAAGCATCTTTGCATGTGTCATTGCACTTGACATGCCGTTATCCTTGAACGAGCCTGATGGATTGTATCCTTCAGGCTGAAGAAACAAAGAATTGTGGTCCATGCTTGCATACTCAGCTACCTTGCTCATCTTGTAAGGTTTTGAAAGGCGGCCCTCAGAGCCGTCAAGTGACACAAGCAAACGGGCGCATTCTTCAAAATCTTCTGTGTCAATGCCTACAAAATTGATTAATTCTCGAAACCGCCATACTCCACTTTCATTGTAGATGTTGCCGCCGTGATCCCTACGGTGGTAAAATTTTTCGATTAAATCGGGGGTTTGCTTCTCACTATACTTTATATCTAGAAGCGAGCCACATGAACATCTGTACATATCATTGTTAATCTCATAAGTCAAACCACATGAAGGATTGATGCATTTTTTGACAGTGCGTGGCTCCATATCAAACGAGGCTTCTGATTGTTATTTAGACGTTATTCCGATTTCTGTGCTACTTTTTGGCAGTTTTTTCATACATTTTCAGTAGCTGTTGGATGACACCATCCATGTCCTCCTCCCTCACTTCAGGCGAAATAGCATTTTTAAGTAAATTGCTCACCGTACTGGAGATTTCAGAGCTGACCTCGTCAAAGCTATCCATGTCGCTATAGCTCTGTTGATAAAGACTCCTCAATCGCATCGCATACATGTGAGTCTGTTCATTCATTGTAACGTCATAGCTGCGATTGTTGACCTTTATCTTCTCCTTTATCATCTTCTACACGTAACCAGACTATAGCCTTTAAAAACCTGTCTAAATATAGCGGCTTGATGTTGAGATGATGAATAGCCACAGTAACCGTCGACCAGCGTCACCGCGGTTACAGGCAGTCGAGTCACAGCGCTGATTTTAACGATCGGATGTAATGATGGCCTGGGTGCTATAATAATAAGAATGCCATTTGATAGCAGGTGGACAAAGCCACAGGGAGAAAGCGTCGGTCATAAATTGCTTGAGGGCATCAAGCCACAAACACCACTGAAGCCAAGGATAGAAGAAGCACAGAAGAAGTTGCATATGCAGATCGCAAGATTGGATGCCATTGCCTCAAGAATGCAAGAAAAAGATAAACTAATTTTCAAGCGAGTAGTTCTTGCAATGCAGAGTCACGATTCTTCGCATGCAAAGGTACTATCAGGAGAGTTATCGCAAATTCGAAAGATGAACAAGATGGTCACATCAGCAAAGCTAGCTCTAGAACAAATACAACTTAGGCTGAATACGATGACAGAGCTTGGAGACGTAGTGGTAACGTTGAGCCCCGCAATGTCTGTGATAAAGGGGTTGCAGAGCGGACTATCGGGAATGATGCCGGAAGCAGATCAGTCATTTGGGCAAATATCAGAGCTGCTAGGAAACATCATGACAGATTCCGGACAGATACCGAACAGCGAGATCGCAAACTTCAACACGATAAACGAAGACACTTCACAGATAATGGAAGAAGCGAGCGCGGTAGTAGAAATGAACATGAAGAACAAGTTTCCAGATCTGCCTTCTCCAAACCTGACGGCAAAGAACTTAGAGGCAACGAGCTACTAGCTCTAGCCCATCATATCTCTCTCTTTTTTATTTTTGACCTGCTATTTTTTGAACTTGTTTTTTTATCCTAGATATTGTGGGGTAGCTGTAACCTTTCTCCCTGTAAGTCTTGATCATCGTCTTCCAATTATTGAGCCGCCAATTTGCCTGGTCCTGGGTCAGGGAAAGTGTTTCTCTTTTCACCAGACTCTTTCGGCCCGGCATCAAATACCCGCCGCTTTCCGCAGCATGGCGGTTGTATGCAAACCGAAGGCCAAACAGCAAGTCAGATGGAGGAAGCGCTCTAATATACAGGTCAATTTCCCTGCTTTGCTCTTCTGAGACGTGTAGTTTGAATATGAATTCCTTTACCTGCATATATACGCCTAGTACGGGTTTTCTCTTAATAAGCTTTATTTCTAAACTCGAGTTTAGAAATATTCCTACAGTAGGCGCGTCTTTTTGCCAGCTCTTCGAAATGCATTAACTGCAGAATCTAAATGTTCTTGCAGATGCATTGCACTGAGGGAAGTTCTGAGCCGAGCCTGCCCCTTTTTAACTGTGGGATACCGGATTGCTTGGGCAAAAAGACCCTCCTTTAGCAACTCCTCAGAAAGCTGTACGGCTTGTACTTCGCTACCAATCATGATTGGAATTATCTGGCTTGTAGAGTTTCCCAGTTCAAATCCAAGTTTTTTCATCTCTGATGAGAAATAGAGGATATTCGATTGGAGCCTTTTTTGCAAATGTCCCCTCTTTGCTATCGGAATTGCGGTAATTGCTGCGGAACATAGGTGAACGGGCAGCGCGGAAGTATAGATAAATTGCCTTGATGTGTTGATCAAGAGTTCTCTTATGGGCTTTGTGGTGGCGACATAGCCTCCAAAACAGCCCAGCCCTTTGCTCATGCTGCTGACATGGATGTCAAAGATAACTCCCAATTCAGCCGGCATGCCTGAAAAGGCGGGGCCACAGATAAAGTCGCCGTGTGCGTCGTCTATGACAGTTATTGCATCGTTACGGTCTGCTATCTCCTGTATTTCTGATAGTTTTCCTATGTCACCGTCCATGCTAAAGATCCCCTCAGTTATCACAATTTTTCTGCCATGGCCCCGACGCATTAGTTTTTGTAAATGATCCGTGTCATTATGCCGAAACACAGTAATTGTTGCATCGCTTAGTCTGCATGCATCGACTATGCTAGCATGGTTTAGCTCATCGCTAAATATTGTCGTGCTTTTATCCGCAATTGTCATTATTACACCCAGGTTTGCAGCATAGCCTGTAGGATATACAAGGGCTGACTCTTTCCTTCGATGGTCGGCCAGCAGATCTTCAAGCTCAATGATTTTTGGATGGTTG
The DNA here is from genome assembly GCA_036519825.1 of Nitrososphaera sp. GTDB lineage: Archaea > Thermoproteota > Nitrososphaeria > Nitrososphaerales > Nitrososphaeraceae > Nitrososphaera. Next base: position 27,130 of record DATDKS010000027.1, read on the forward strand.
CCTGCGATTAACCTTGAACTACACTGTGATACTTGCTGAAGGGCTGTAACAGTTTTCTTGAGTACCTGCTTGTTTTGAGAAAGCCCAAGATAATCATTGGAGCAAAGGTTTATGACTTCCTTGCCGTCGATTTTGGCAGTCGGACCCTCTGCGATGAGAGTTCTCAGACGGCGATATAATCCGCTCTTTTCAAGAAAATCGAGGCGATCCATAACAAAGGCGGTCTTATGGCTTGAGCCCAATTTCTTTTATCATCGCAATATCCTTATTGCCTGTGTTTCCGCCCGTAGTGAGATAGCCGCCAGTGATAATACCGTTTGCTCCTGCTAAGAGAGCAAGCCTATCCCTATTCTTGAGGTGCACTTCCCTTCCACCCGCTATCTTGAGAATGGTTCTGGGCATTATAAAACGCCACACTGCAATTGTCTTAATGGCCTCAAGAGGATCCATCGGCTTAAGACTAGCCAGCGGAGTCCCTTCTCTACTCAGCAAGATATTGACTGGAACTTCTTCAGGGTCAAGAGAAGCAAGAGAGAAGGCTAGTTCTAGTCTCTGTCTGGCGTTTTCGCCCATGCCTATGATGCCCCCACAGCAGAGCTCTAATCCTGCCTTCTTGACAATCCTTGCAGTATTCACTCTGTCAGAGAAGCGGTGCGTATTACATATTTTGGGAAAATAGCTCTCTGCAGCTTCTAGGTTATGGTTGTACCGCTTGACGCCGAGTTTCTTTAGCTTGCGTGCCATTGGTAGAGTAACAAATCCGAGAGAGACATTGACTTCGATCTCCACTTTGGATCTGATTTCTTTTATGGCTTCGCAGATCTTCTGAAAGTCCTTCTCAGGAGGACCCCTGTAAGCGCATACTAGACAGAAACTCGTAGCCCCACCTTGCCTAGCCTTTGCTGCCTTTTCAACCAGCTCCTCTTTCGACAATAACGGATACTTCTCGATACCGGTGTTGTAGAATGACGACTGTGCACAAAATGAACAGTCCTCAGGACACCTGCCAGCTTTGGCATTTACTAGCGCTTCGACGTCTACTTTATCGCCATTGAACGTCCGGGTGATAGTATTAGCAGAATCGGCAAGGATCAAGATATCCTCAGCGGCAAGTAGACCCTCAGCCTCTTCAAATGTAATTGAGCCGCCGGTAACTACTTTTTGCATGCAACTACGAATTAACGCTGGATCCGACATGGTGTCCAGCACGTTACACCCGGTAATTAAAATTTTGGTCCCAAATCTTCTCAGAAAGCCGATATTTCTAAATTCGAATTTAGAAATGTCTATAGAAGTCTATCTACATTACTAATAATTATAGCTGCACGTCAGAATGTAAATGCACGATGCAGGTTTTCAAAATTTTTTGGCAACTGCAAATAGGCTAGGAACTGAAACACTTTTCCTCCTGCAAGCATCCATCATGTATACATATCGCGAAATCACAGTGTATGATGACAACCGAATGTCCAGTTCTTTTATTATGGCCTCCCTGGTCAACCCTTGAATCTAAAATTACCATTTTTCTTTGGATCTCATTGAGCGAAGAATCTTCTAGAAATAAGAGTTGTCTGTTCCAGAACCCAAAGCGCCCATACACCTGTCTGCCATGTCGCGTCCTTTTCTAAAACTAGGCCGTAAAGGTGGGGGTCAGGACAGCCAAAAAAGGGATAATATTGATAGATCATTACTTGTTAGGTGTTAGATAAGGAAAAGGCGATTTTCGTCAGGCAGACGATCCGAACAAAACAGTTCAAAAATGGAACGTTTTCTATACTGGGCAAAAATTAGTACCCTTTTTTTACCATTGTTTTATCATATTGACAACTAAGCTGTCCATTTACTTAGCCAACCCTTTTTGAACACTTTTCTTGACAATGTCCTAATTATATCAGGACGCAAAAAACCGAATATGAAATATGCCTTCGCATATCTCCGGGTAAGCACAGAAGAACAGACTGTGCAGAACCAGAAACTATCTCTTGAAAAATGGGCACAAAGAAATGATTACCTAATCTTGGATTCTTTTGAGGATCCTGCTATCAGCGGTAAGGTTCCAGCTACCCAAAGGCGAGGATTTCAAGAAATGCTTGAGCTGGTAAAAATAACCCATATAGATGCCATTTTGGTCTATGAATTATCTCGTGTTGGAAGAACTTTCTGGGATACGCTAGATGCAATAAAGGCAGTTGAGCACTACACCTCTTTGATTTCATGTTCGCCTAGAGAATCATTTCTTCAAACAACTGAGTCCAGTATTAGAAAGCTCATGATTGGGATATTGACATGGGCTGCGGAGAGAGAACGCGAGCTTTTAGTTCAGAGGACAAAGGATGGCATGGACAGAGCCAAAGCAGCTGGAAAAGGAATTGGTCGGCCTAAAAAGATAGTTGACAAGAATGAGCTCATCACGTTGCTTGCAGAAAATTACCCGAAAACGAGAATAGCGAAGAGTCTTGGCATTTCAAAAGCTACGCTTTACAAAAAATTAAGGGAGCTAAGATAGTTTCTCGATCTTCCCTAACAATTTAAGCTGTACATCTAGCAGGCTCTCTAGGTCTCCCTTTCCAATCCCGAGAGGTGGGATTAAGATCATGATATTGCCAAGCGGCCTCAAGTATACCCCCATCTTTAGCGCTTCTTGCGCTATAAAGTAGTTTATGCGCTCTCTATTTTTCAAGATGACAATCGGCTTGTTGTTCTTTGCCAGCTCAATCGCGGCGAGCAGACCCTTGTGTCGGATATCGGCTACTATGGGGGATTTCGAAAATTCAGGCAGTCTTGATGCTATGTATTCGGCCCTCAATTTGATTTGTTGTATTAGATCATGCTTCTGGTAATTCTCAAGGTTCGCTAGAGCAGCTGCACATCCTACAGGATGACCGGTGAACGTGTGACCATGGTATAGGTGCTTGTTGTAACTATATTTTCCCAGAAAAGCTTCAAAGATGCGACGTGTAGCAAGAGTCACCGCCAGCGGGAAATAGCCTCCAGTCAAGGCTTTTCCAAAGCACACAATATCTGGTTGTGACTTCTGTGCAAGGTATTCCATGACATTTCCAAGCCTACCAAACCCAGTTGCAATCTCATCTAGAATCAGCAAGATGTCGTAATCTTTGCACAGCCTCGCAACCTTTTTCTGATATCCTGCAGGAAAAATAATCGCTCCTCCTGCGATCTGAGCCCCGCTTTCCATAATGAGCGCGGCGCACCGATCCTTATATTTTTTAAGAGTGGTCTCAGTTTTCTCAAGACACCATTCTACTAGGTCACTTTCACGGGTAAATCTGCTTCCGTAGAGAGCGGGGCTTGGAACTCGCCGCACATTCAACAAGAGTGGTCGATATACTCTGAAAAACTTCTCTATGTAACCAGCAGACATCGCGCCGATGGTGTCACCATGATATCCGTGCTGAAGTGAGATGAATTCCCTCTTTTCGTTTTTACCTTTATTATACCAGTATTGGCGAGCCATCTTCATTGCAACCTCAATTGCGGCAGATCCATTGTCCGTGTAGAACACCTTATGCATCCCTCTTGCCATCCGAATGAGTTTTTCTGCAAGCTTTATGGACTGAGCATTGGCAATACCAAAGAGAGTAGAGTGCGGGATGCTTTTTAGCTGATCTATCATCGCCTCAACTACTTCGTTCTGCGTGTGCCCCCAGACGTTACACCACATGCTGGCACTTCCATCAAGATATTTTCTCCCCTCGTTGTCAACTAGGTAAAATCCGTCTCC
>DATDKS010000028.1:0-3735 GCA_036519825.1 Nitrososphaera sp.
TTTGAGAGTATGTCAATCATTCCTGATTCCTCTGCTCCACCAATTATTATGAAAATCCCTGCAAAGAAAATGAGAGTAGTCCAATCTACCTCATGAAATACTCGCTCAGGGTTGGCCCTTGTTATAAGCATCAAAGTGCCAGCTCCGCCAAGTGCAACAAGGGACGGCTCCACATGGAAGCTCCCCAATATTACGAAAAGTACAATGACTGCAAATAATACTGCAAGCGACTTTATCATTAATCCCTTCTTTTCTGAAATAAAGACGTCCTCGTGCCTACTCATCAATTCGTCTAAATGCTGTGGGTTTACTTTGAGCTCTTTTCTGAAAAGTACTCTTAACAATATTAACGAAGCAGCAAATGAAACTGCTATGGCCGGGCCTAAATTAGTTAAAAATGAATTGAAATCAATGTTTGCTGCAGAGCCAATGAGTATGTTTGGAGGGTCTCCAATTAGAGTTGCCGCTCCACCCACGTTTGAAGTAAGCACTTGCGCAAGGATAAACGGTATTGGGGAGATTTTTAGAATTCTGAAAATAGAAATCGTAACAGGCACCATAAGAAGAACGGAGGTAACATTATCAATGAACATTGAAGATACAGCAGTAAATGTGCCTAGCAAGACAAGAAGCAAATAGAGATTACCTTTTGAGAGCTTGCTCAATTTGATACCTACATACTGAAAGATTCCTGTTTCAGCCAAAATTGCAACAATAATCATCATACCAAGCAGGAGGCCTATAGTGTTGAAATCTATAGAGTTTGTAGCAAACTCAAAACTATCTGCAGCCCCTATTATGCCAGTAGACACAATTATTATGATTATCATGGCAGCGCCAAACAAAGCAATTACAGCTCTGTGGACAAGCTCAAATGAGAGAGCTATGTATACTGACAGCAGCACTAAGGAGGAGAGTACCAAGGCTTGACTTATCTTCCAACCTCCGACAGATGGGATAATCAGAGCAAGAGCAGAAAGAGTAGCTATCACGATAAGGCCAATGACTGGCTTTCTGTTCTGTCTAAGTTTGCTTTTAGAGATATCAAGGATCAAACTACCGTCTGTGGTATTGCCATAGCGCCTTCATATTTCTCTTTATCATTTGGCGTTCATCGGCGGGGGCTTATTAGAATTCATTTTGTAATGGTCTCCCTATTGCTTTAGCACAGCCGCTAGTTATCATATCTACGACCTTTCTTTAGCCCATAACCCAGGATTGTTGAGGACAGTGTATTTTTATACTAGAAAATGTATCTACAACAGTAAGGCGAAGCATTACTAATTCCAGAGAACCGATTCGACGTTTGTCAATTCTTTGGAAAGAAGTTTGAGTGGGAAGAAAACCTAGCAGTTCACGTAATGGAAGAGCATGGCTCCCTCATCGGAAGTGATGCTGATAAAGAATGATAATTTGGATGAGTACGACTCGACACTCTGCTATTTAGCTAAGATGACAAAACAAGTTTTCTGTTAGATGCATCAGCATTTCTCTTTGGCAGATCCGTACCTATTCACTGTCCTTATTAGGAAATAGGACCTAGGGGTCCCGAGAAAAAACAATCAGAATTGAGACCCAATACAATTAGAAAAGCTGGGCGAAAGGAGATGAACGTTGATATCGGTTCCTTGAAAAGTTCCAGAACAATAGACACTGTACTAGCTAAAAAGCCTTTGCTAGTAAGCACTTGTGTTTAAGGACAGAGTTATCGTATGAATGTTATTGGACAGGGAAGGAATAATTACTATAGCAATACTTATTGGAATTTTTGGTGGTCTTGTAGGTGGGCCTGTCCTAAGTCTACCTGATTATTATGCTCCCCCAGAAAGGAGGTTTTGGATATTCATAATTCCAGAATTCATAGGTTTTGGTTGCCTAATCCTGATGATAATCTGGGACAAATCAAAAAAGGGAAGAAAATCAAAAAAATCATCAACCGGTGGGGAATGGAAATACTAAGAATCTTAAAGCGCTAAGTAGAGGAGGATACACCTTTGTAGCTGCTTGTGCTGCTTTTCTTGTGTGAATTTTGGATCTTCTGGTGTTCTCGGCCTCTGTATTATGTCTTTCAGTATTAGCACATGATAGCATAAAGGCTTCAATCTAGGACTAAGAATGAATCAGTCAATCCAACTCAATGATGTATTTTTGGTTGCATATTGTCGGTTGTCAGACATAAGTAAGATAGCAGAAGCAACAAATCTTACTAAGAATGACTTTGTTAAACCCAATTATTGCAATAGTAGGCAACACTTGCAAGAACATCCTTCACTTTAAGAAAAATGAAGAGGAGGAGGAAAGAATTTTTTTCTTTCATTCGCTCTACAGGAATCGGAACACTATCGGGCAGTTCACGATCATTCCAACTGAGCCGTACGGTGCGCCACCAGGACCAGTGATCCATCCTTCTTCGGCAAAACCCAAGATGGCAAACTCTTCGGTTAGCCTTGAGCGGTATCCGTTGTCTATAGCTTCCTGAGTCCATACGCCCAAGTTTAGATCCCACAGAGGACTATAGTCGGTTGCGATCGTAGGTATTCCACCAAGGACATTGAGAGGAGAACCCTCACCCATAAGGGCACTGTTTAGTCCTTGACGCTGCGGATTGTCTTTGCCTGTAGGTCCATTAGCAAACAGGAAGAGTCGCTCCACTGCGCTAAACGCACTATCGTCGTGGCCTGTCGTAATGTTAACCAACTTTGGGGCAACGGTAGCGCTTTCAAGGGCGGCTGCGAGCGGGACGCTGGCATCTGTGCTCAAGTAGAGTACAGGGCGTGCAAAACTAAAGCCAGATGTAAGCTTTATTGTCACTGTGCCTTTAGCTGGACATATGCTTACTACCTTATCGTGAACTAGGCCATAATTAGGGTTGCCATCACAAAAGTTGATTTGAGATGCATCGACACCAAATGCAATTATTGGGGCATTGTAAATTTGGCCGCCAGCATTTTCAACAAGGACAAGTGGTGAATAATTCTTGTCGCCCATTGATCCAGGCATGGCTTCGGAGGGTGGGAAGGGGTTTGCAGGGTCAGCCCCGGGAGTGACTCTATGTTCTGGGCTAAAGTCTACAGTTCCAGAGTGGAACTCAAGTGTAGCGTTTGGAAGGAGCGTGGCTACCCTTGCTCCAGGAGCAGAGTTTGCCAGTTTAGGTGACCAATTAAGACCTAATGCATCAGCATTGCCTTTATCCGTTGTGTCTGTAAGGATATACCAAACTCTCTCACCTGTTCCTCGAAGATGTCCTTGGTATAGCGGCAAAGTGATTGTGGAGTCGTTCATGTTGATGCTGCCGGATCTTAGCAGCTGGAGAGGACCAACCAGTTCTTTCTGTACAGTAGACGGGGCAGGGCCAAAGTAGGTGAGGGGAACATTAGCTCCAATAGATGGCGGCGCAGGTGCTATGTCATTGTCTCGTTGTTGTTCTTCTTCTTGTTGTCCGAAAGACTGCGTTACAGGGACAAGCACTGGCATGATAACCAGTGCTATGGCTGCTATTCCTAGCAGAGATGTTTTAAAGTTCATCGTTCACGACTCATCGATTATCATAAAAAGGATTTTTCCAGATTATGTCCAATTCTTATCCAAATCGAAAGATGCCTTTTAAATTTTCATGGTGTCATCGTTCGCTGAAACGCTGGCGCGCATTAGATTGAGTTCAACTTGTAGCTGTTTCTGCATTCAATCTTTTCGATGAAATCCTGAACTAGTGCCATTAGTGAAGTAAAATAGAAA
>DATDKS010000029.1:0-8060 GCA_036519825.1 Nitrososphaera sp.
GCAAAGAACAACATTGTGCATTACAGGGCGCTTGATCCGGCGGCATGGCTCAAGCATCATAACGATGACACGCAAGAAGTCAAACAGGATAAAAAAATGATGATGATCCTTCTTCGACTCGAGGAAAGCAAGGCATCATACATTGCAGACAAGAAGGTCAGTACTACAAAAATGATTGATAGCTTTGTAAATGAATTATGGCATTCAGCCAACATTGTAGTACTCTGCAGATATGAGGACCAGATAGCAGAAATAGAATCACGCTATGGAAACAAGGTGCAAGTGTTAAGAGAGGTAGTGGATGGCATTACACTCATAAACTCTACACAGCTTTTTGTTGGGGCAGGCGGCACAATGACTGCCGAGGCAGCGCTCTTAGGCAAGCCTACAATATCAATAGCGCCTATCCAATTCTATGTTGACAAATACCTTGTCAAATCAGGGTTAGTCAAGAGAGCAAACAACTCCAGATCGCTTGTAAGGCTGGGAATGAAAATGATTTCTGACGAACGGTATATACAGACGCAAAAGAAAAGGGCAACGCGGATCCTTGGAAGGATGGAAGACCCCACAGAGAGGATGATTGATGCCTTAAGATTATAAGTATGTCCCGGATAGTTGAATTTACGCCCGGAAGCCCGGTGGAGGAAAAAATTTCTTTTTCCGCTGAATGTAGTGGCCAAGCATGGGGGCCTTTGGAGCCCTCGACCCCAGTTCGAATCTGGGCCGGGCTATTATTTATAATCTTGGCGAAATACGACATTATGACTTAAATCCTCTTGCATCAAAAATCCCTTCATCCTACCAACAAAGTCAGAATGTACATTCATTTCCGGCTGAAATCGGCCGTTATATAATGAAAAAAATCGCTTTGAATCCGTCATGTTACTATGGCTGCATTGATGTTATTCAACACTATGAGCAAAATGAACTGTACAAAGCCTTTGAAGCCCTTGATAAAGCGATCAAAACTAAAAAAGCAAGACCAAGTTGATAATCACATCTCTGAACTAAATGAAGTAATGAACAACTTTTGGAAGGATGCTGGTAAAGGAAAGCTAGTCCGTGAAGGAATTAAAAATGGCATAAGTGTCGTAATAGGTGGCCTAGGCGGGTTTGCGTCTTCATTAATAGGAGCAGAGCCAACAACAGTGGGGCTTTTAGCATCATTTGGTTTTAATGCAATGCATAGAGCACTAAGCAGATTTGAGATGTCAATAGGTGATAAGTTAGCCCGATTATTGAATAACCACTATTTAGTCAATGTATATGATTCCAAAGATAGGCATGACCTAAAATGACAAAGCAAGAGCATTTATTCTCAGTCCTTAGATTGATTTTATCCAATAATTACTACAAACAGATTTTAGTTGGTTAACCTGACGCTAGAAACTCCAAAATGGAGCGGGTTTAAATGGGAATCGAGGTTAACCTGGCTCTTGGTTTATAATTAAATAACAATGCAAATGGAGACAGTGCTAATGGTGCTGTGAGCAAGAAGAAGAAGGTCTATGTCACAAGAAGGATACTAGAGCCTGCCATTTCCATCCTCTCCAGGGAATGCCAAGTAACTCTGAACAAAAAACCCCGCCCGCCAAAGAGGTCAGAGATATTGAAAAGCGTTGTTGGGAGGGAGGGCATCCTCTGTACCTTGACGGACAGGATAGATGCAGAGGTGATGGACAAAGCAGGTTCGAACCTTAGAGTGATTAGCTCATACAGCACAGGTTTTGAGCATATTGATGTCAAGGAAGCGACGACAAGAGGTATCTATGTTACCTATACGGCCGATATCCTTGCTGAAGCTACAGCAGACTTGGCATTTGGCCTTATCCTTGCCTGCGCACGCAATATTGTAAGTGCATATGAATATACCAAGAACAAAAAATGGAAGATTGCATGGAGTCCAGACCTAATGCTCGGATATAATGTCCACGGCAGTACCCTAGGCATAATTGGGCTTGGTAGGATAGGAGCGGCAGTGGCACGCAGAGCAAGAGGATTTAACATGAAAGTAATCTACTACAATCGCAAGAGAAACCAGCAGCTCGAATCAGAACTCAGAGTAACATACGCAGAGCTTGACGAGCTGCTTGCTCAGAGCGACTTTGTGTCAATACACACAACTCTGAACAGTGCCAGCCGCCAACTGATAGACAGGACAAAATTGCGATTGATGAAGAAAACTGCATTCTTGATAAACACTGCAAGGGGACAAGTCGTAAATGAAGTCGATCTTGTCAGGACCCTCAAGCGCAACCAGATTGCTGGTGCCGGTCTAGATGTATTTGAAACTGAACCTCTGCCAAGGTCGAGTCCACTCTTGAAGATGAAAAACGTGATATTATTGCCGCATATTGGAAGCGCCACATATCAGACACGCTCCAAGATGGCCGAAGTTGCAGCAAGAAACTTGCTTGATGTTATAGTAGAAAAAAAAGAGCCCGATCCAAAGTTTCTAGTAAACCCAGAAGTAAAGAGCGTGCGGCTATTGTAGGATCAATTTTTCCTGGTTTAAAGGAGTTTTTTGTCTCTCTCTTCATTACTTCATTGACTCCCACTCTTTCTTCTTTCTATCATATTCTGCACGGCTGTATGTCGGCCTAGCAGGATGACCCATTACCATAGTATCAGGCAGGACGTCCTTTGTCACAACGGAAGCCATTGCAACAACGCTATTCGTCCCTACTCTAATACCCGGTTTGAAGACAGACCTTCCGCCTATTATAGCACCATCTTCCACTATTACCCCGGCCATCTTGGGGCTCATTGGGTAAGGATCATTTGTGAATGCAGCTGCCGGCCCAATGAAAACATTCTTGCCAATAACTGTGAGGGGTGGAATGTAAACTGACCCCTCAATTCGGGTATTGTCGCCTATTTTGACCTTGTAATCTATATGCGTCAGCGAACCTATCATGACATTGTCTCCTATTTCGGTTTCTTTTCCCACATACGCAAAGTGCCATATCTTGACGTTCTTCCCAATCTTGGCACTTTTGTCAACATAGTTTGTCACGCCTGGTAATGCGGTGTAGTTGTTGTTGTCGCTCATTCCCTTCATAAATGCCATGGATTTCCTTGCCTTATAACTTTCTCAGGGATCTTATTTTGCCATTTCCTCAGGAACTCGATGTCCTGGTTCTTTTGCTTTTCTCTGAGCTCGTCTGGCAGCATGATAGGTATCTCATCAATTATTGGGTAGTAGCGGTTGCACTCAGTGCAAAATAGAATGCCCTCTTTGACTATCTGACCTTCTGAAACGATCTGGAAAAGCTCTAGCGGATAATGCTTGTCTATGGGACATGCAAGTATATCAAGCATCGACTTGTTCATTTCAGATCCAAATACACTGGAGAGCCGGTGTTGCTTGACAGTATAGCTGCCTCAGCCACCTTTGTGACATTTGTTGCATCCGCAGCAGTCACGACTATCTTTGCCTTACCTTCTATGGATTCAACAAAATTCTTCAGCTCTAATGTTAGCGGCTCTTGGAACTTCCGGCGCGGCACTATAGTAGCTTCCGCATGGTCTATTTGGATCTCCTGTGTTAAAAAATCACCGGTAATGATGCCGTCTGTGCATACAGCGCTAAAAGTCCTCACCTTTTTTGGAGTGAGCCAGTTGGATGCGATGATGGCCACCTTTTGCCCCTCGAAGCCAAGCATTATGGTTGCAAAGTCCTCATGTGCATGAAAGCGCTTGCCAGCACGCGCAAATATGACGTGCGGCGGACTCCCAAAGAGAAATATTGCTGCATCAATGTCATGCACCGATGTATCATATATTATCCCAACGTCTGTGATATGGGGCGGCATCCTGTTTTCCCTGTGGAACTCGATCATCATGGGATCGCCATACATCTTTCCCTCTATGAGCTTGCGCGTGTCGCTAACAGCTGGGTTAAACCGCTCGACGTAGCCAGAGGTTAGAATAAGCTTTTTCTTCTCTGCAATCTGTTTCATTTCTTCACATTCTTTGGAAGAGAATGACATCGGCTTTTCAACAAATATGTTGATGCCATGTTCCATAACCTTCTTGGCTACAACCGCGTGCGTGTTTGTAGGCGTACACACTAAGCAGCCATCAAGCCGTTCCTTTTCCAGCATCTCGTCGATTGAGGAGTATGCCTGTGCGCCATGTCTGCTTGCAATCTCCTTAGCCCTCGCAAGGTCAAGATCACATATCGCGGCCAGGCAGTCAAATTCCCTCAATACTCTTGCGTGGTTCTTGCCCCATCCGCCAACACCTATTACTGCGATTCTGGTGTTGGTACTGCTGGTTCCTACCATACAGAAGTCAACCACTCCAGATATTCCTTGGCTTCAGCAGACACCATCTTGGCATACATTTCGCGGATGCTCCTTGTCAACGGACCTTCCTTTCCGCTTCCTACAGGATGGCCATCTATACTAGTCACTGGGACTATTTCTGCTGCAGTGCCGGTAAGGAATATTTCATCAGCCATATACAGTTCAGTCCTCGCTATCGGGCGTTCAATGACTGCGTAGCCCAAGTCCTTAGCTATCGTCATGGTAGTTTCACGTGTTATCCCTTCAAGGGCTGAATCGGCGAAATGTGGGGTATAGATCTTGTTGTGTCTGACAAGAAAAATATTTTCTCCAGAAGCCTCACTTACGTTGCCGTACAAGTCAAGCAGAATCGATTCGTCATAACCGTTGCGCTTGCTCTCCTGTGTTGCCAGAATTGAATTGAGGTAGTTGCCTGCAGCTTTGGCAAGTGGTGGGGTCATGCTGTCATGGATGCGCCTCCATGAAGAGACACATGCCCTGATGCCTTCGCCCTTGAAGTATTTTGCAAACGGAAATGTGATTATAACAGTATGAGTGGGCGAGTCCTTTGTCACATTTAGATCAATGCCATGCAGGCCTACAAATGTCAGCGGACGGATGTAGCACGACTCTTTAATCTTGTTCTCTTGCAACAGCTCGACTGTAGCATTTGCAAGTTCCAAGGCAGAATATTTGAGTGAAATAGAGTAAACCTGGGCTGATCGGTGAAGTCGCTTCATGTGGTCTTCCAGCCTGAAAATGTAGAGGTTGTTCTTGGCTGCATAGGCACGTATACCTTCAAAGACCGTAGTGCCGTAATGGAGGGCGTGTGTATAGATTGGAACTTTGGCGTCTTCCCATTTTACGAGCTTGCCATCAAACCAGACAAACTCGCCGCCTTTATCCTTCATGTATGAAGCCACAATCCCTCGCTGGCTTATAAAAATCTTGAACTACTTGTAACCTTCCTTGGGGAATTTCATACCCATCACCCTCGTCGTGCTATCTTCCATTCTTGCAAACTTGTCCACAATGTTCCAGTTCTTCTTGATGATTTCTGCTACTGCTTCAGGCACTTTTTCCCGCCACTCTTCGTCACTGTCGCCTTCAACCACCTGTCCATAGAGTTTTACCCTGATCGACGATGCGGAAATATCTAGCCTGTCAGCTTTGAGCGGGTTGAGCCTGTATGCCTTGAGCATAAGCCGCTCTGCCTTGTCTCCGGTGTATGAGACGAACTTTTCCTCTTTTATCTGTGTGATTATCTGGTTGCGGAGTTCCCATGACCGTGACGAAAGGAGCGGCGGCATGTACTTGTTGTATGGCGCGTAGAAGGTATAATCTGGAAGCACTGCAACGGAGTCGCCAAGGACAGATTCAACCATCTGCTTGCGTAGCTGGAACGAAAACGGGAAGCTCTTTGTGTTTACCTCCTGTCTGTCTTTGATAAAGCGGACGGGGAAAATGTACACGCGATAGTCCTTTTTGAGCGTCGAGATTATGGATTCGTGAGCAGTGGTCATCGGGTTTAGATGCACAAGATAGATTGCAGCGGCTGCGGTAGTGCTCATGATTTAACATTGGGATAGTACAAGCAAGGGATAATAAGAAAAAGTAAAAGAAAACAGCAGGCCTAGCTCTTCCTTATCTCGATTTCAATGGTAGAGACGTTTCTCGTCCTGCCGTCCTCCGATTGGACTGTCTCAGATCCAATCCTTACGTCGCCTATCTTATATCCTGCATTTTCCATCCTCTTCAATGTGATCTGCGATACGTCTACTGCTCGTCCAATGCTCAGGCCCCTTGCCTTGATTGTCACTTTTGGCTGATTAGCCAACTGGATCAGAGTTGATGTCACATATGTCATGAGCGGTTTCTTGCCAATGTATATTGTGTCGTGGGGTCCTTCTCTGTGTGGGGTTGTCTGTTCTTGTGATGGTTGTGGTGGTTCTGACATGCATGGGTTAAAGCTGTAGGGATAATTTAAGTCAACGGTCAACAAGGCATCTCTAACGCTAATCTCACTTTTTGATTATCACTGGCGATATATCATATACAGAAATATGTAAAACAGGCATGCACTTAATATCAGATGCATTTGTTTGGCAAGAGGGGCAGTAGCAACAAGTGGAAGGCAGAATATGACGATAGGCTCTACAAGATTTATGATTGGGGCGGCAACCTTGCAGGCTACATGTTCCCAGCTTATCGCGATATCGAGCCTAAAGATGAAGAAGAAGAAGAAGAAATTATTGCTGAGCAGAATAGAATCCACGCCCAGGTCAGGCAAAGTACACTTTTGCTTCCGATGGTCAAGCTGAGCCTGCTTGATAACAATGAAGGAATGGACATGGACTATGTCATTTCTTCACTTCAAGCAAACGCAGAGAGAACTAACCGGTGGAAAAGATGGCTGCACGATAACGCCGAACCATTCAAAATTGCAGGTTGTGCCGTGTATACTGCAAGAGAAGATCGCAACATGCTTTCAATAGCGCTTGGCATCGTTGCAACATTCAGTCTAGGCGAAAAGGAAGTGCGCGACTTTTTATCTCCTTTGCTTGACAAGCTGCATGAAGACGGGCTTCTCTGATTTTTATATACGAAGGCGCTCCGATGATATGCAAGTATGAAGATACAGTTTGCCCACCACCTCGTTTGTCTACAACACACCGATAAGCAGCTGCGCCTCCACCTTGAGAGCCTTGAGATGGATGGGGCAAACGAGTGTATAGAGGGATTCCTGAGATGCGAAGAGTGTGGCACAATATACCCCATAATACAGGGCGTGGCAATAGTGGTCAAGGACTTCTTTACCTATGCAGCAGGTAGATCGCAGATGTACGGCAGGTGGCTTCTGGACAGCAGGACAAAAGAGATGAAGCAATTTTTGAAGGAGGGTGGTTCAAAACTTTCCCTGGGCTCCGTATCAAACGACAGATACGAAGAGGGTGGCAGCTGGTTCATCCCTTACAGGTGGACTCAGTATGAGCATTCTGTAGAAGATAGGCTGCTCAAGTCGCTCCGGTGGCGATTGAAGCCGAATGAAGTTTACAACAGGATAGTGCACAGTATCAACCCCAAAATGGACGGGATTGCACTTGACATGGCCTGCTCAATGGGCTATAGCACTATGCTCCTTGCGCAAAAGTATGCGTTTGCAATTGGCATAGATATCTCCTTTTCATTCATCCGGGAAGCCAGAAAAAAGATGTACGAATTAAAACGAGGAAACATCGAGTTTTGTGTGTCTGACTTGCGGAACACTCCATTCAACCCCGGCAAGTTTGACCTGATACTTGCGTTGAACCTGCTCGAGCTCGTGGATCCGGAAAAGCTTCTGGCGTCAATACACCGGCTGCTTAAGCCTCATGCCGACATGATAATCGCTGATCCGTATGATTATAACCGCGACCCGCCAATGGAAAAGATCTACGATGCTCAATCTTTCCGGAGGCTTTTGGAAAACTCAGGCTTTGAAATAGGGGAAAAAAGCAGCAGGAATGAGTCATTTATCCCATGGGTTCTCAAGATAAATGAGCGAGCATATCTGTTTTATTTTGTGGACTATATCAAGGCTAAGAAGCTGTCGAAGCAGAAATTTTAATAATACAACCAATCAAACACATACATGCCAACAGCATACGTCCTTATCAATTGTGACTTGGGTTCTGAAGAGGAAATAATTCGGGAAATAAAAAAAATACCGGAAACCGTTGAAGTATCAGGTGTGTATGGCGTCTACGACATAATTGCTAGAATAAGCTC
>DATDKS010000030.1:0-7999 GCA_036519825.1 Nitrososphaera sp.
GGCATACCAGATACAGAGTCAAAGAATGCAGTTGAGTTATAAGTCTGTCCCCATATGTCAAGGAACTGCCCCAGATTGAGTTCTCTGGCGCCAGGCGCTTCGACATGTATTATGCCATCTCCACTATGGGTATGAAGCCAGTATAGGCATGAGGGTGAAGAAATTATCCCGATCTTTGAAGGGACTTGTTGTTGTACGCCATTAACGAAAATATCTAAACCTGAATGAATATGGTAATTGAGCTGCTCGGATCTATTACATTCTATCCCACTTATCGCCGCTGCCGTAGGGGGATGGTATAAAACAGCTAGGGCAACACCAGCTGCAGCTACTGCGATGATGACGGGTATTATAATTTTCATGTATTTTCTTTTTCTACGCCTATCTACAGCAAAGTAGCTGTCGTCCCTCCTTTTCTTTGACAAACGTTATTGACTTGACATGTTGATTAATTTAAAGCTGATCCAGCTCCAATCATAATTTATATAAGCAATTCCTGCAGTTGCAAGCTCGGCTATGACGATTACGATAATAGGATCTGGAAAGGTCGGCGCCTCGGCTGCCCTTAATTGCGGGCTGAGAGAGCTTGATAGAGATATACTGCTGCTTGATATAGTACAGGGCCTCCCTCAGGGAGAAGCAATGGACATCAACCACCAGCTGTCAGAAAGGGGTTCGGACACCATAGTACGGGGTTCAAACAATTACGAAGATATGCGGAATTCTGAATATGTAGTGCTTGTTGCAGGCGTCGGAAGAAAGCCAGGTATGACAAGAATGGATCTCCTCAAGGTAAATGCAGGTATCGTCAAAGATGTCGTATCCAAAATTGCGCTATACGCAAAGGACGCGACTGTAGTAGTAATTACAAACCCGCTTGATCCGATGACTTATTTTACGCTCAAGACTCTCGGAGCAAAAAAGAACAAGGTTATGGGAATGGGCGGCATGCTAGACTTATCAAGGTTCAAGAGCTTTATTCGAGATGCGACTAATATTTCACGCAGTTCGATTCAAGCTATGGTGATAAGCGAGCACGGCGAAAACATGTTGCCACTGACAAGATTCTCTTCCATAGGAGGAATACCGCTTCACGAATTTATCTCGAAGGATAAGGCAATGGAAATCTTTGAAAAGACAAGAAAGGTCGCAGCGGAGGTGATTGCACTAAAGGGAGCGACCGTACATGCACCGGGCAACGCAGTTGCGACTATGCTGGAGTCTTCCATACGAGACAAAAAGTTGGTAATTCCAGTGTCAACGCTGCTTGAAGGGGAGTATGGATTTTATGATCTGTGCATAGGTGTCCCAGTTATCGTTGGCGCAGGTGGCGTCGAGCGCATAATCGAGCTCAAACTGGACAGCTTTGAGCAGGACATTTTCAGCAAAGGCATTGCAAGCGTGAAGGAAGCGATCAGGGCACTTCCACTTTAAACCCTTTTATTTTCTTCTTGTTGATAGCTGGCTGACTGATGGATCTGCATACAATTCTTGACGAGTTTGCAAGCGGCAGCCTTAGCCTATCGGAGGTGCAGAGGGAGATCTCCATTCATGCGATTGAAAAGATAGAGGATATTGCCCAGCTTGATGTCGGACGAGAAATAAGGAGAGGTGGAATGCCAGAGATCATTTTTTCCGAAAGCAAAGAGTACAAAGACATCATCAGAATAGCCCCTGCGATTGTTAGGCGCAAAGGTCAAGCTGTAGTGAGCAGGATAAAGAAAAACGAGCTATCAAAAGTAGCAGGTGCGCTACGTAGAAAGGGTCTTTCTGTCGAAGTTGGTAGGAACAGCACAACGCTACTTGCCTCTGAAAAGTCATATGCCTTCAAAACGACCAATGCAAAAATAGGCATAATGTCGGCCGGCACTTCAGACATTGGAGTCGCAGAAGAGGCTCGGATTGTTTCCAAAGCGATGGGTTGTGAGGCGATAACAAGCTACGATGTCGGCATTGCTGGAATGCATCGAATATTTCCCGCTCTTAAAGAGATGCTCAAGCAAGAGATAGGCGCCATCGTGGTTGTGGCAGGAATGGAAGGTGCTCTTGCCTCAGTTGTAGCATCGATGATAGACATACCGGTTGTAGGGGTCCCAACTTCAATAGGTTACGGTTTTGGTGCAAACGGCCTAGCCGCGTTGGCATCTATGCTCCAGAGCTGCACTCTTGGCTTGGCAGTAGTAAACATTGATAATGGTATCGGAGCGGGCGCATACGCAGCATCTATAGCAAAAAGAACGACGGTAAGGAAATGAACTAATACTTTTTCTTTCATGATTTGCAGTTCTCGTAGTAGTCAAGGTGTTCTGCCAATACTACTACTATTACCACATAGTGCCAAATTCGCAAGAATCATGGTCAAGATTAGATCTGATATGCTGTTTCGAATTGCTATTCTAATCCTCAACTTTACACGGTGGAATATCCCTATTGCAGTGGGACCAACTGCATTTGAATTCACTACCGCAAGTTGTCTGGCTGATGATTATCTCTCTTTTATAGATTCAAAAATAAGGAGAGATGGACCTACACATGCGATAAGAAACAACTTATTTCATGGCTATAATGAGACCCAAGCAATGTGGTAGTAGTAATATATGCAGAGAATCTATTAACAAGCGAAAAATTCTCTGAAGGGCCTCCAGTGGAAAAGACAATAGCATAAAATAGAACTGTAGTGGAATAGTTGTGTTTACCTCGATAAGTTACACTAGATTGCATTTGGTAGAAAGAAAGAAACAGGTCTTATGAGTCAGGGTTGACTTATTGAGTCTTTAACGTTTATAAGTGCTTTACATTGGCTGCTTCTCTAATCATTAAATGGTGGATAATTGTTGACTTATGTTCATACGCTAAAAAGGATTAGAGAAGATAAAACTAATTATCGCAAGAGGTCAGCGATCCTGATCGGCAGGCGCCTGTTTGTTACTGTCAGGATAAGCGATCAGAATGTTTCGGCTCAAGTGCTCAAGCCTACCCCTACAGGCGATATTGTCATAGCTTCTGCTCACAGCAGGGAACTTGCCGAGCACGGATGGAAGGGCGCCTTTAACAATTTGCCTGCATGCTATCTCACAGGCATGCTATTGGGGAAGAAGGCAATGCAAAAGGAGGTCAATGCTGCGGTCCTCTATATAGGCAAGAACCACTTTACTTCAAGGGTGGGCGCTTGCATGAAGGGCGTTGTCGATGCTGGCGTCAGTATGCCTGTCTCTAGAGAGTCGCTTCCAGATGAAGACAGAATCAGCGGGCATCACATAGCAGAGTACTCCCACACTCTGAAAGAAGATGAGAAAGAGTACAATTCACGTTTCTCCGCTATTTTGAAAAACGGCCTCAAGCCTGAAGATTATCCCTCTCACTTTGAAGAAATAAAGAGCAGAATTTCAGGCAAGCCTGCAGAAAAAGCTACGTCAAAGAAGACAGCAAAAGAAGCAATAGCCAAGGAAGAAAATACAAAGAAAAAGAAGAACACCTCAGAAGAGAAGCGAAGCCGGAGAAAAGAGGAATGAGCCAAATGTCATCGTCAACAAGGCAACATCAAGCTGAATGGAAACCGAGAACTACGCTTGGAAGTATGGTACTGGCAGGCAAGATAAACTCGATGGATCAGATTTACGAGAACGGCATGAGAATACAAGAGGCAGAGATCGTCAAGCACCTTCTGCAAGATATCAAGAGCCAGGTAGTTCATGTTGGTATTGTCCAAAAACAGACTGATGCCGGCGAGATGACCCGTTTCAATGCTCTTGTAGCTGTTGGCAACGAGACTGGCTGGTTTGGAATAGGCAAGGGTAAGGCTTCGCAAATGAGAGTTTCCATCGACAAGGCTACAAATGCTGCTTACCTTAATGTGATTCCTGTCAAGCTTGGCTGCGGTAGCTGGGAGTGCAAGTGCAATCAGCTCCACTCCGTGCCGTTCAAAGTGCGCGGTAAGGGAGGCAGCGTCACACTTGAAATCATCCCTGGCCCAAGGGGCCTTGGTATCGTGGCTGGTCAGAACATAAAGAACCTATTAAAGTTGGCAGGATTAAAGGACTCATGGACAAAGACCTTTGGGTCAACAAATACAATGTCTTCGACCACAAAGGCGGTTTTTAACGCTCTCAGGAGTACATACAGTGTAGGGTGATGACAATACTATATGGCATATCTCGTAGTTAGAATCAAGGGAACAGTAAACATCCCTCAACAGGCAAAAAAGACACTTGATGGCCTCAACCTTGAAAAGCGCTTCCGCGCGACTATAGTGCCAGAGAGTGGAGAGTACTTGGGAATGTTGAGGAGGGTCAAAGATGAAGTAGCCTGGACAAAAACAGATGCCAGCATGGTCAAAGAACTTCTTGAAAAGCGAGGCAGAAAGACAGGCTACAAACCAATCACAAAACCTGATCTCCCAAATGGTTACAATAGCATTGATGACCTTGCAGCCGCAATAGCAGAGAACAAGGTCGCGATGAGCAAGCTTGGAGAGATCAAACCATGGTTTGCTCTTAATCCCCCAAAGGGTGGATTCAAGAGAAAGACGAAGACCCAGTATATGCAAGACGGAATTCTTGGAGAAGACGATCAGTTGGCCGATATAGTCAAGAGGATGCTCTAGTGCAGCAAGACTTAATTAAGGTGCAAGTAAACGTGATAGCTATAATTTCAACAGCACAGAGCGAGTGATAGTGATTTATGGCTACTAGATTTAGAAAAAGCAGAAGGCAGCGCGGTAGTAGATACTGCGGCTGGGGCCAAGTCGGCCAGCATCGGCAGTCTGGGAGTAGAGGAGGTGTCGGAGGGGCGGGAAAGCATAAACACTTCTGGATACGAACAGTCATCGAGGAGCCGAACCACTTTGGTCATGATTCTTTTAACTCCTTTAACCGCAACCTCGTACAGAGGTGGATTAACATCCGAGACTTGGACGCAGTATTTGCCAAGCACGGCAAGGCCGATGAAAGTGGTAGGGTCATTCTGGATCTGAATTCGCTAGGTTATGACAAGCTGCTTGGAGGAGGCTCTATTAGTGCGGCTTACATGGTCAAGGTAGATAGGGTTTCAGAGAGCGCCAGGTCTAAAATTGAGGCTGCAGGTGGAGGAATTATAACAGATGAGCAGTACAACAACAACTGAGAACCTAGTTCGGCGGTTCATAAAGACCGCATCTGTTTACATTCCTCAAGTCCCAAAGCCAAAGAAGAAAATTACGCTTACTGAAAAGTTAGTCTGGACTGGAATTGCACTGGTAGCTTACCTGGTAATGGCACAGATACCACTGTATGGTGTCACAGACGACCCACGCTTTGACTTTCTTGCATTCGCACGTGTCATCTTTGCCGCTCAACAAGGAACGCTTATGGAGCTTGGAATTGGACCCATAGTCACGGCAGGATTGCTCATGCAGTTGTTAAAAGGCTCGGGTTTGATCAAGATGGACTTTAAGAACCCTGATGACAGGTCGCTCTTTACTTCGGCTACAAAGATAGTCACTATAATAGTAATTGTAGCAGAAGGCACACTGTACGGAGCTAGCGTCTATGGACCGCTTACGGCAGATAATGCTCCCTATGCTATCTATATAGTAATTGCCCAGCTCATAGGTGCCAGTGTCATCGTCATGTTAATGGATGAGATGGTACAGAAGGGATGGGGCATCGGCTCAGGCCTAAGTCTGTTCATCATGGCAGGGATCGCCCAAACAATACTATGGAATACGTTCAGCATAGTCCCAGCAGATGATGGTCCTGTCGGATTATTGCCGTTTTCAATAAGTGCCTCTCTAGGCGGCCATGGTTCAGATATCTTCTTCCGTACGGGTCAGCTTCCAAGTCTCTTTACCTTCTCGCTAACAATTGGAGTCATACTTGTACTTGTGTATGTTGAAGGTATTCATGTCGACATTCCAATAGTCTCTACAAAATACAGAGGTTTCACAGCGGTATACCCCATAAAGCTGCTTTACACTTCGGTTATACCTGTCATACTGGCATCTGCACTTACTGCAAATGCGGTATTTATGGGACAGATGCTATGGGCAAACTATAACCCGAACAACGAGAACCCGGCATTCAACTGGATCGCGCAATTTGACCCCAATTCACAGGGAGGTCGTGCAACCCCGACAGGTGGCATACTGTACTATATCACATCTCCTCGGAGCCTTGATATAGTCGCGGCCGATCCGGTAAGGGCGGTCGTATACGTCATATTCATGACAGCCATCGTTACGGTTTTTTCAAGGCTGTGGGTGGAGCTTGGCGGCCTGTCTGCAAAAACGGCGGCAAAAAATCTACTTGATGCCGATGTGCAAGTACCAGGTTTTAGGCGCTCAGAAGGGTCGGTGGAAGTTTTGCTTAACAAGTATATCCCTTCGCTGACAATAATCAGCGGAATCATCATTGGGCTTCTTGCTAGTGTTTCTGACGTATTGAATGTCTTCGGTAGCGGAACCGGCATTCTGCTAATGGTCAGTATCATGGTAAGCTACTACCAGACGCTGGTCAAAGAGCAGGTCGACACATACTTGCCCAGTCTGGCGGCTCTACTTGGCAGAAAGTAAACGTGCAATAATTGTTGGCATCCCAGGCGTGGGAAAGACAACCCTGATCACTCGTGCAGCTGAGATGCTAAACCAGAAGCGCAAGACCACAGTTGTAATTTTCGGCACTATCATGTTTGAAGAGGCTAAAAAGAGGGGCCTCAAGAACCGTGACGAAATGCGCAGAATGACTGTTGAAGATCAGCGGCGCCTGCAGGATGTGGCTGCTCAGCGAATTACAGAAATGAAGGATGACATAGTGATGATCGACACTCACCTTTTTATCAATACAGATGAAGGATACTATCCAGGGCTCCCAATGAGGCTACTAAGTATCATGAAGCCAACGAATATGATCATGGTTGCAGCAGACCCAAGGGAGATAGCAGAGAGGCGCAAGTCTGACCAGACACGCCAACGGGACATTGTTTCTGCAGAAAATATTCAAAAGGAGCTTGATATTTCGAGAGTTATGGTGGCATCTTGCTCTATTCTAACTGGTGCGCCGTTTGCAATAATCATGAACAATGACGGTCAGGTGTGCGAAGCCGCAGCAAATATAGCAAAGATACTGCTAGGAGATGGAAGTTGAATCTGTTGCAGGATCTGTTGATGCAGTCGCCTTTATCGCCCCACTATACCACACATCCAATATTTCCGGATATGATAAGCGCTATGCTTGTTGCGCTCCTGATATCAGTTAGCATGAATTTTGCATTTGCGATGCTCAGGAAAAAGACTACCGACATTGAAAAGATGAGCAAGGTCATGAAGGAGACAAATGAATGGCGCAAGCAATATACTGACGCGATCAAAAAGCAAGATAAACCCAGAATCGAGGAGCTGAAAAAAAGGCAAGCCTATGTCAACAAAATGGCCCTTGAAATGCAGCAACAGCAAATGCGGCCGATGTTTCTCTATATGATACCCTCTTTCCTAGTCTGGATCTTTGTGTTCCCTACGATATTTGGCGCAACCGTATCGATATCGCCGATATACATTCCATGGATAACATGCAGTGACCAGAATGTGCATACCGATACTCAACCAAAATTAGATGCAAATGGCCAACCTGTAACAAATCCCGATGGGAGCATCACTCCTAACGGTCCCTGCAGAGTGCCGGGGCAGGTTTATTTGTGGGGGTGGTTCCTTCTATCCTCGTTTTCATTTAGTGGAATAATATCCAAGGTGACAAAGACAAACATGCCGAGCATAACAGGATAAGATGGTCGTCAATAAATTATTTAGTATTGTAATTTCAGGCTGGCCTGCGGTAGGCAAGACTACCATAGCATGTAAGCTTGCAGAAGAATTTGGCAGTGTGATGTACAATGGGGGCGACATATTAAAGATGCTTGCAGAAGACAAAGGCTATTCAGTTAAAAGAGATGATTGGTGGGACACTACCGAAGCAAAAAAGTTCATGGAGGAGCGCAAGTCAGATTCTTCCTTTGACAAAAAAGTAGACAA
>DATDKS010000031.1:0-9108 GCA_036519825.1 Nitrososphaera sp.
GGACAAGCAGCCGGCTCTATAGACAGAATTATGCATAACTATACTTGATTTATGCAGGAATCTTCGCACAAAAATTTGAACTATGCACTAATCCTCTTGTCTTGAAGTTACAACTTATTATGAAGGAAGCGTTGGATTTATTATCAGATGCAACCGTCAGACATTGAGGATATCCTACCACCGGAGAAAATAGCGTTCATCGCTTACAATATCGGGATTTTTGAATCGGTTCAGAAGTTTGGCAACCTTATTACCAGTAGCAAAATAACTGGCGGGATGGATCCAGGCAAGGTAGCAGAGTTGCTTGAGGAGACGCGGGCATTCTATGACGCAGAGATGATTGCACAGCTCATCAATGGAATGCTCGGCCAGAATGAGAGCATGAATCTTCTTCCTTCCCCGCTGACAATTGGCAGGGTCACGGCAAGCCAAGTCGATTATGTCATAACTCAGCTGAAGGCAGCAGGCATATCCATTAATAAATAGCGCATTATCAACATAACAATCGGCAGTATCAACATAAGCAACCATCGGAGGCCTTAATAATTGCTTGCTTGCATGCATGTGTTGCAATTTTTCAAGAGCTATTTCGGAAACTGATTCATGCCGTAACTAATAATTATAATTGTTTGACTGATAATTCTTCACTCGATTTTCGCTAGAGTAGAAGTTCAAAATATTAAGATACTTGCTGGATTGCAATATAGTATGGGTCTGATAACATGGATAGCAATTGCAGTAATAGTCCTCGTAGTTATTGGGCTTGGGGCTGGTGTCTTCTTTTCGGGAATGATAAGGGGTGCTGAAATAATTGGGAATAACCCAGCAGTGCAAAACGTTACCCAAGAGGCTAAGGAATTTCTCAGCGGCAACTTGCAGGGGAGTAGCAGTAGCTCCAGTGTCTTGGTGATAACCACTAACGAGGCAAGATATAGAATCGGTGAGCCGGTGACAGTCACAGTCAAGAATATAGGCGATGAGACGCTGACCTTTCCTAACTCTGCAGCGGGCTTAAAGATTCAGAATATGATCACTGGCCAGATATACAGTGTTGCTGCGGCCCAAGTAATGACGGAATTGGGATCGGGGGCATCTAGAATGATAACTTGGAATCAAGAGGACGACAACGGCAACAGTGTTCCGACTGGAGATTATACCGCCACTGTACAGGCTACATTATCTTCATCATCTTCTCAGAGCACCTCATCACAGGTTAGCTTCGAAATTACAGAATAAGCACGGCTCCACTGATGACTGTAGTCCACAGGCCATCTTTGTGGCCCTCTGCTGACTGGGTAAAGTTCTGTGTTCGGTAGATCTTGTTTGACAGTCTCCACTGCTCCTCTTTCTCATTCCATGCAAGGCTGGGATCGTTTGGTAGCCCGAGAGTAGTTGCAAGCATTTCCATTGCCATGTCCTCGGCATAGTCACCTGCCTTTTGCGCAGTTTCGCCGGTAGAGTGATGCTCTGACAGGTATCCGTGCTGGCTCCCATCCACAGGTGTTGCCAGACCTATTGATGCTGCAATAAGGCGGTGGGGCTCGTTGGTGGCAGACCTTGCCATTATTATGAATACAATCTGTCCAGGCTGCAGCTGTTTTCTCCCCTCCAGGCGGCTGACAATTTTACAATGCGGAGGGAGTATGCTCGATACTGACACCAGATTAAGGTCTGCTATCCCGGCATCTCTTAGGGCAAGCTCAAAGCTCGTCAAATAGTCCTTATGAATGCCTCTGCCTTTGGTAAAAAATACTCCAGTGGGGACCTTGTGCACAAGATTGGCAGTATTGAATTCTTGCTCTTCCATGCACAATGTCTGGCATACAAGTCAAATTAGAATTAATATTTTATTACAACTATATAGCACAGCCGGCGGATTGATCGGTGCGGTGAAGATCAGCTCAATGCCAGCAGGTAAGAAGTTAACGGTAAAAGTAATGGGCATAATCAATACCAGCCCTGAATCCTTCTACAAAGGCTCGGTTAGGACTGGCGAGCATGAAATAGCAGTAACAGCGAGTCAGATGCAAGATGATGGCGCTCACATGATAGACATTGGTGGTATGTCTACTGCGCCTTATGAGCAAACCGTCATCGTCTCAATCGAAGAAGAAATAAGAAGAGTCACACAGGCGATCAAGGTTGTCAAAAGTGCCTGCGACTTGCCGATCTCGGCAGACACGCCAAGGGCCGCTGTTGCAAAAGAAGCGATAGCAGCTGGCGCAGATGCAATCAACGATGTAACCGGACTAAAATACGACAGCATGATGGCAGATGTCGCAGCAAAAGCCGGTGTGTCTGTGATAATTGGAGCATACAACAAGGAGCCTGCTACCGGCAGAATGGTCGATACGCTCAAGGCATTGAAGAAAAGTATAAGATTGGCAAGCGAGGCAGGCATCAAAGATGTAATTATCGACCCATCAATAGGCTTCTTCCGTCAAGAAGGAAAAAATCCCTTTTTCACTAAAATGACAGACATTCCATGGTATACGCGTGATATTGAAGTCCTATCGCACCTGCACAAGCTTGCTACACTCAAGAGGCCGATGTGTGTATCAGTTTCGAGGAAGTCTTTTATAGGGTACCTGCTGAACCTGAACGCGGCAGAAGATCGCCTAGTACCATCTATAGCATGTGAAATAATCGCTGCTCTCAATGGCGCAAACATTATCAGAACGCATAACGTTCGCGAAACGGTGCAGGCAGTAACGATGCTACAATTGTTAAGATAAGGGGTGGCAAACGCTTATAATACTTCAGATCTGGTACACATCAAGGAAATAGTTGGACATTGTACAGGGTCTGACATTTGATGACGTACTTCTAGTTCCTAAACGGTCGCCGATTGTTTCCAGAACTCAAACAAATCTTCGCACCAAGCTGTCGCGCAACATCACACTCAACATACCAATTATCAGTGCCAATATGGACACTGTCACTGAATCAGGCATGGCAATTGCCTTGGCAAGGGAAGGCGGGATTGGAATTATCCATCGATTTATGACAATAGAGGATCACGTGGATGAGATCCTGAAGGTCAAACGCTCAGAGTCAGTCATGATAGAGCAGCCATATACCATCAAATCTGATCTGACAGTGGCAGAAGCAAAAAAGGCTATGGCAGAGTACAGCGTCTCAGGCCTTCTTGTAGAAGATCGAGGCAAACTCTTGGGCATAATTACGAGGCGCGACATTACATTTGAAAATAACAACAAACTCAAGGTGTCAGAACTTATGACAAAGGATGTCATCACTGCAAAGGTAGGCATTACCATAGATCAAGCAAAGGAAATTTTACACAATAAAAGGATAGAAAAGTTGCCTGTGGTTGATGACAAAAGGCACATTGTAGGGCTTATTACCAGCAAAGACATCTTGAAAATGGAGCAGTATCCGTATGCATCGAAAGACAGGAAAGGCAGACTGCTTGTGGGCGCTGCAGTAGGCGTCAAGGGAGACTATCTAGAGCGTACAGAGGCGCTGCTCGAGGCGGGTGCAGATGTTATTGTAGTCGACATTGCGCACGGCCACAGCGAAAATGCTATCAACACTGTACACATGATCAAAAAGGCTTTTCCTGACTGCGAGCTCATTGCAGGCAATGTTGCTACAGGCGAAGGCAGCCGTGACCTCATCAAGGCCGGCGTCGATGCAGTCAAAGTAGGAGTAGGATCAGGCTCGATATGCATAACAAGAGTCGTGACAGGCTCAGGCGTGCCGCAACTGACCGCAGTAATTGACAGCGTCAAAGTTGCACGCGATTATGATATACCTATAATATCTGATGGCGGCATCCGCAACTCTGGTGACATTACCAAGGCGTTAGCTGCAGGTGCATCCTCAGTAATGATAGGAAGTCTATTTGGCGGAACAGATGAGAGCCCAGGCAAGTCCCTTGTCAAGAATGGCAAAAAGTACAAGATGTATCGGGGTATGGCATCATTCTATGCGTCACTTGGTCGGAAATACCGCGAAGCAGGGCCTCAGGTAGTAGACTCTGATGACCTCAACGATTATGTACCAGAAGGTGTTGAGGCTATGGTCCCATACAATGGAAGCGTAGTAGAGCTCATAAGACAGATGGCAGGCGGCCTGCGGTCGGGGCTCAGCTACTGCGGCGCAAAAACAATTCCTGAGATGCAAACAAATGCCGAGTTCATCAGGATTACATCGGCAGGGTATATCGAGAGCCAGTCTCATGACGTCGATCTAATGTAATAATGTAACCCTGAAGAAGAAGAACAAGATCCTGTTGCTACACTGTTATTATTAGCGTGGCTGTTGTTGGTTGAAGCGCCATAAAGCACTATATATAGTCCCGCGCTTCGGCAATTTGTATGCAGTCAAGCAAGGTCTTTTACATCACTATTGCAGCAGGGATAGTGTTCATTGCCATTGGCATAGCGTCAAGCGTCTATTCCAATGTGCCAGTAGATGTACCACTTGACAACACCATCAGACCTGGGACAGCGGATGTAATTACTCCAGATATGAATGTAGAGAGCACTGCAAGCATTTCGGTGAGCGGCACTACATTCAATATTGAAATCAAAGATCCGGATGACCAAGTGATCGAGTCTAGAAGCGGCGTTTCCTCCTTCATTTACGACCTGACTGCGCAAAAGGCAGGTAAGCATAGGATAACGGTCAACAACACAGGCACTTCGGATCTTACTATTATAGGTCACGCACAGACAAAGTCAAGTCCGCTGGGTCTGAGTGGCGCGCTTATGCTTGTAGTGACGGGCATAATAACAATAGGCCTAGGGTTACGCTTACGGCGTCACTATTGAAACTCGGCCTTTTTGTAAGAACCAAGTATCTTGATGTAAGCTGTCTTTGGCTTTATTGACAGGAGTGCTTCATGCACAGCCTTGTTCTGGAGATGACCTTCAAAGTCTACATAAAAGTTGTATTCCCAAGGTGTCTCCTTGGTTGGCCGCGATTCTATCTTAGTCAAATTTATTTTGCGTATTGCAAATTCGCCCAAGATGCCAAAGAGTGCGCCAGGGACATGCCGGACTGAAAATATGATCGATGTCTTGTGGTGTTGGCGGCGGCCGCCATCATGCGGATCGCTTTTTCCACTATTTTTCTTTTTCGGCGATAGCACAAGGAACCTAGTATAATTGTTCTTCCAGTCCTCTATACCTTCTTCAAGTATCTCCATATCATATAGTTCGGCCGCCCTCTTACTTGCTATAGCTGCAGAATCTGCCATCTTGCTCTCCTTTATCATCTTCGCTGCGCCAGCTGTGTCATAAGTCGGCACCGGCTTGAATCCTTTCTTTTGAAGATATGCTCTACATTGTGCAAGTGCCTGTGGATGTGAATGCACATACCTGATCATTTTTGCACCTCTGTTCGCGACAAGACAGTGTCTGACGCGTTGATAGATCTCGCCTACGACATTCATTTTAGTCTGGAGCAAAAGGTCGTAGATCTCATTGATGCTTCCCTCTATCGAGTTTTCCACGGGTACTACAATATACTCTACTTCGCCATTCTCAGCAGCGTCAAATACATCCTGAAAGGACTTGAGTGGCAGCGGTTTGATATTGGGGAAATACTGTAGAGTCGCCATCTCGCCATAAGCTCCTCGCTCACCCTGAAAGGCAACCTTTGGTGCCATGCTGTTATTGTTGTGTTATTGTTATTATTACTAATAGTAGTAGTACTACTACTACTACGCTCTACTTGCCAGCTTTGTGTATCAGGCGGAATGTTTCCTTGCCATAGTCATGTGTCAGCTTGCGTTCTTCAAATGCACCGCACTCAACACATTTTATCGTGTTTTCATTAGTGCGCACAGTATCTCCACCGCACATAAAGCACAAGGCATAGAGCACTCCATATTCTTTTTCTGCAAGGGTAAGGTGCACTGTAGAGTTGAGAAGGCTGACGACTCTACCCCTTACGATGTCGCCTGTATGAAATATGGCGCGCCTGTCACCACCCCTTCTGTCCCTCTCTCCGCGGCTTCCAACCCTTGCTGATGCGATGGCAGAAAACCCAGCTTCAGATCTCTTGTCATTTATGTACAGGATCTTGACAGAGACCATGCTGCTAAAGAGCATATCGACATACCCGACGATGATATCGCCCACCTTTGGCAGCATCGGCGAGTTCTTTTGGTCAACCTTGACAATTCTGCGTTTTACATCGTAAACTTTTGTTCCGACAGCTGCAGACCTCACCGTCCCATCGGAAGCAATGTAAGTATTCTTGCCTCCCTCAAATTCCTCAATGGATGCAATGTGCTCGCCGGGTAGCATCGGTTTGTTGTCCTCTTTTATCATAAATCATTGACTGGAGCTTGTAGGAAAGTTATAATTCTTTAGAGTTTAACTTATTAGAATTATTTGTATGGAATTTATTGCAAAACCTTGAATTTGTAATCATAGATAGGACGAAAGATAACAAAGGTATAAAGAGCGGTATTTCCAAGGTGTTGGTGTGAGCCAGAATAGCTTATCCCTAAAGGTACTTGAAGCATATACCAGAGATGTAGGTCGGGGAGTAGCAAGAATCGACTATGACTCAATGGATTCGCTGGGCGCATCAACTGGAGATGTCATTGAAATCAGAGGCAAGCGCAGGACGGTTGCCAAATGTCTGCCGCTTTATCCTTCTGACGAGGGCAAGGGCATTATCAGGGTGGACGGCCTTGTCAGGAACAATGCTGGCATTGCGATCGGCGATACGGTAATTGTCAAGAAGATAAAGGCGGTCCCAGCCGAAAAAGTGATTGTGGCACCTCTTGAGGCTATTCCGCCAATAGACGAGCGCTATCTGGCAGATGCTCTTGAAAGCGTACCCCTAATCAAGGGGGATAACGTGATGGTTCCATACTTTGGCGGCAGGCTGACATTTCAAGTAATCGGTGTCACCCCAGCTGCAGATGCCGTTCTAGTCACACAGAAGACGATATTCCACATTGCAGAAAAGGGTGAGACTCTCAGAGGAGTCCCGCAGGTAACATACGAGGACATAGGTGGCCTAAAAGAAGAGATCCAAAAAGTTCGAGAAATGATCGAGCTTCCGCTCAGGCACCCGGAGATATTTGAGAAGCTAGGTATAGAGGCGCCAAAAGGAGTATTGTTATATGGTCCTCCAGGCACAGGCAAGACGCTTCTAGCCAAGGCCGTTGCAAACGAAAGCAATGCCCACTTTATTAGCATCTCAGGACCTGAAATCATGAGCAAATTCTATGGAGAATCAGAAGCTAGGCTGAGAGAAATATTCAAAGAAGCAAAGGAAAAGGCACCATCGATTATATTTATCGACGAGATCGACTCTATTGCTCCAAAAAGAGAAGAGGTTACAGGTGAAGTAGAAAGAAGAGTCGTGTCGCAGCTGCTGTCGCTAATGGACGGCCTTGAAGCGAGGGGAAAAGTCATTGTCATTGCAGCCACAAATAGACCAAATGCAATCGACCCAGCTTTGAGAAGACCAGGCAGGTTTGATAGAGAAATTGAAATTAAAGTTCCAGATAAGCGCGGTAGACTAGAGATACTGCAAATACATACACGCAACATGCCACTTGAGACTGACGTGGATCAAGATAGGATCGCAGGAGTGACTCATGGATTTGTTGGTGCAGACCTAGAATATCTCTGCAAAGAGGCAGCAATGAAGTGTCTGAGGAGAGTATTACCAGAGCTCAATCTTGAAGACGAAAAACTATCACCAGAAGTACTCAACAAGTTGATAGTCACCATGAACGACTTTGAAAATGCAGTCAAGGAAGTGATGCCATCTGCCATGAGAGAAGTATACCTCGAGTCACCAGACATTCCGTGGTCTGCAATTGGTGGCTTAGAAGAAGTGAAGCGTGAACTTCAGGAGGCAGTTGAGTGGCCGCTGAGGTATCCTGACCTATATACAAAGCTTGGACACACCATGCCAAAAGGTGTCCTGATGCATGGACCATCAGGAACCGGCAAGACATTACTTGCAAAGGCGGTAGCAACAGAGTCTGAAGCTAATTTTATCAGTGTAAGAGGACCCGAGCTATTGAGTAAGTGGGTCGGCGAGTCAGAGCGCGGCATCAGAGAGATATTCCGAAGAGCAAGGCAGGCAGCTCCATGCGTTGTGTTCTTTGACGAAATAGACTCAATTGCGCCGACAAGAGGTATGGGAGGGGACAGTATGGTAACAGAACGGGTTGTGTCGCAGCTGCTGACAGAGCTTGACGGCATACAGACACTTTCAGGCGTAGTAGTGATCGCTGCAACCAACAGAGCAGATATGATTGATCCAGCGCTCTTGCGTCCCGGCAGATTCGACAAGATAGTGTTCGTCCCGATGCCGGATAAGGCCGCAAGACAAAGAATATTGGAGATACACGCAAAGGGCAAACCTATGGGGCCAGATGTGGACTTTGCCAAAATCTCTGAGATGACGGAAGGCTTTAGCGGAGCAGACACAAGTGCGGTAGCAAATACTGCAGTATCACTCGTGTTACATGAATATTTAGCAAAGTACCCCACGCCAGAAGAAGCAGCTAAACACGCGTCAGAAGCACATGTCATGATCCGCCATTTTGAAGAAGCCGTAAGGAAGATTAAGACACAGAGAGAAGGCAAGCCGACAGAAAAGGCAGTCCCGTACTACCGTTAAGCCAGCTGCTTTCTTCTTTTTTTGTTTTCCATTTCTGAAAATTTATTTTCAAGATAGACACAGAAAAACTCCTTTGCTAGGGGGCAAATGTTTTTAAGTTATTGGTTTTATGATACACCTAACTAAAAGAAATTGGTTGAAAATTCTCAAATCCAACTCGTAGAAAAACCAACGACAGTTAATCTAAATCGCTTTGTGAAGCCAATTGACATCAACAGACTAGTCGCACAGTATGGCACTCCACTTTATTTGGTTGATGAAGATACACTTCATACAAAAGCAAAAGAGCTACACAAGGCATATTCAAAGTTCAAAGGTCAGGTCAAAGTAGCGTACTCGATCAAAGCTAACTTTACTCCTGCAATAGTCAAAGCATTCATGGAGGACGGCATAGCATTTGACCTAACATCCCTTGGCGAGCTCTATTTCATCAAGCAGTGCAAGGCAG
Source organism: Nitrososphaera sp. (assembly GCA_036519825.1). Taxonomy (GTDB): domain Archaea; phylum Thermoproteota; class Nitrososphaeria; order Nitrososphaerales; family Nitrososphaeraceae; genus Nitrososphaera. The sequence goes on from DATDKS010000031.1 coordinate 9,074, forward strand.
ACCCGGAGAATGTAATCTATACAAGTGTCACAGAG
>DATDKS010000032.1:0-8657 GCA_036519825.1 Nitrososphaera sp.
CAGTTGTTAGCGGTGGAGATCAAAGCAATGACTGTGTAGTAGTCCAGGGCGCAGAAGCAAGCAATGACGCTGCAATCGTTGACGCAAGCACCAACGACATAGCTGCAGTACTTGCTAACCTCAACATAGACGACAGCATACTTGTTGGCCTCGGTCTATAAAAAATAGACTGAACAGCTGCAAAAAAACAAACGTGTGTAGTGTGGGATAAACCCCACATACACATCAAATTTTTTCATCTTCATCTTGTTCTTGTTCTCCCCAAGCTCTTTTCTCAGAAAGATGATAAGGTTCTGAAGAATAAAACTCCACCCTTTTAACTAAGCAGGCAGAGACAACTCTGCATATCATAACTCCTAATCCTTTTGTCCATTTCAAGTGCTCGCCCTATAACAATGCGCCTGTGTAATCTCTTTCTCTTCTTTCTTCACCTCATCAAAAAAAAGTTGCCACATTTGCTCGACTGCTTGAGCTAGATATAGATTAAAACAATCATATCAAAACCGCGTGTATTTTTGAGTATCCATAGCCTTGCCGGAAAGATCATCATATATTTGTATATTCCAAATCTGCTATTGAAGGCGTCTATAACTTTGGCAAACAAGCAGTTGCTCGAACCTTCTCTTCTCCCCTCCTCTACAGGTATAGACATATGCATCTCGCTTGCAAACTGCAAGTGAAACCTGCCAGCAAAAGAGTATACAGAACCGCTGGAAACCATTTTTGCTCAGAGGTGAAATGACCTACAATATCATAAGATTAAAATCACCTATTGGCTTGCTTGTTTTTACTGCAATGGGAAAGCGAACATTAGTTCGGCGACGGGGTCGAGGAGGTAAGCAATTTCGAGCAATCATTGTGGGAAAGATTGCACCAGCCAAATACCCCAATTTCAAGCTAGACGAACATCACACCGGCAAAGTAGTTGATATTGTTCATGAGAGGGGGCGCGATGCTCCGCTTGCAAAAATACAATTTGATGATGGAAGGTATTCGTACGTTCCAGCACCTAATGGCACAATCGTTGGAAGTACAATAGAAGTGGGCACCAGCACAGCTCCAAAGACAGGAAATATCCTTGCACTAGCATCGATTCCTGATGGCACTGTCGTATGCAATATTGAGAAGAACACCGGCGATGGGGGCAAACTGATAAAGGCAGCAGGCTCATCAGCAGTAGTTTTTGCTCATGGGACAGAAGGTGTGACGATCAAATTCCCGTCAGGTAGGTTCCTAACACTCAACCAAAAGTGCAGGGCAATGCTCGGAGCGATTGCTGGAGCGGGCCGTAAGGAAAAGCCATTCTTGAAGGCAGGCACCCGTGCAAAATACATGCAAGCCCATGGCAGGCTATACCCGACAGTTAGAGGCATTGCCCAGGCTGCAGTCTACCACCCCCATGGAGGCGGTAGGCATCAGCACATCGGCCGTCAATCATCAGTAGGCAGGACAACGCCACCAGGACGCAAGGTGGGCAATATTGCCCCTAGAAAGACAGGAAGGGGCCGGAGCAAAGATCTCAAGCAGCAAAGGATGGCTTGACCTATCCTTTTTTTCCCTTTTTATGAAAAACTACACGTAAAGACTATATTCTATTTCATATTCTACGGCTTGTAGGTATATGAAAGCGGAACAGTTTTCAAAGAATGTGCTAGAACTCGATCCTCTGATAAGATCTGCAGGGATAATGGAAAAATCTGGCCACCTTTATGCAAGAAGTCAAAGGGAAGGAATTGAGGAGCGTCTGAAGGGTAGAAGTTCCGATATCAGCTATGCCCAGTCCGCCTACATCGTCGACCTGAGAAAGATGTTCACACCCGAGCTTGGCAACCTCAAGACAGTTGCCTACATGTACGACAAAGTCATATTAGCAAATTTTCCAGTCAAGGATCACTTGCTTGTGATATCTGCAGAGGCAGTGGCAAAGATCGATGATTTGTGTGGAAAGATATTGAAATATGTTATAGCTGTAGAAAATGAGCTCTCGCTTTATCCGCCTGGCAATATTGTGAATCCGGAAAAGAAAGAGATGCTATGGAACCTATACCACTCTGGAATTTCAGAAGAGCTGATAGCAGAGCAGCTCGATCTTGATGTCAATACGGTGAAGATGCTCATTGCGGAGAATAAGTGATTGATTATTTATCGCATATCTCGGGCTTTGAACTAGCCAACCGAGTTTTATGTAGAGATATCATATTATCGTAGGGGATTTAGGAAAGTGATAGATTCCATGTCGGCGTTCCTTTGGGCTGATTTTGCCAGAACTTTTCATTATTGAGCCTTCTGTTTGTATCTACAGCAGCGGAGGAGGCGTACGGGTTATTGCTCCCAGAACACGAGTATTAGAACAAATTACCTAGAACAAATTACATTGTTAATATTAACAATATTTTATCAGTAGAAAATTGGCGATGTCGTTATTAACCAGGGTTTTACAAGCCTAATCATAGCATGAATAACAACAAGATTCAGTCAAAGAAAACCATATTGTCAATAGCAACTATTTTGTCGGCTTTGATGTTGGCAGGAGCAGTAGTGCCATCGCTTGGTCCGACAGCTGCATTTGCAGAGAAAAAAGACGCATCAGACAGCAGTAGCGTACTAGAGCAACTGAATGTAGATTCCTCAGATGAACAAGAAACCGAGTCAGGCTCCGCTCCAGTAGTATTAACTAATGTACAGCCTCAACTGAATGTTAATGTAGACGTTGATTTAGTCTTCCACCCCGAGGATTGCCAAGATGCAAGCGATGACGTAAATCAAGGAAATGAAGCATCTTCTGACCAACAAGGTAGTAGTAATGGCGGTCCAAAAGTAGAAACTTCAGTACAGACTGGCCTAAATGTTGCTGTGACTCCTGACCTTGTATTCACAGACGCATGCAATCCAACCGATCAAACAACTCAAAACAACGATCTATCATCTAACCAACAAGGCGGTGGCGATGACGGTTCTACATATGCGACTTCAGTTTCGGAAGGCCACAATGTTGCTGTAGATCCTAACTACTCTATCGTCCTGCCTCTATAATCTGTCTGATCTTAAGTACGGTGCTTGGGGGCTATGTCGCCCACCATCACCGAACTAAGACATTTTTTTCTTCTAAAGAAGATTCTTCGTACCCAAGAAGAAGACAGTGACAGTATCTAGCTGCCTATACTATCTATTCTTTTTCTTATCCCTCTTATTATCACCTATAAAGTGGAAATGGCCTGGTTTTGATTCATCTTAATCTTTTACTTAAGTTCATACGAAGGGTGTAATGAATGGATAATTGTTAGATTACAATTTGATTTCGCATTCTGATAGGCTGAATTCTAGAATTCTATAGACAAAATACTTCATGCTACTTGTCCTAACACATATGCCGGCGTCGATGCGGATCAGAGCTTGCAATTCTGCAACAGTTATTCTTGCCGTTTATCATAACCGTGATTTTCTTGTTGTAGCTCTGATGTGTGTGTGTTTATTGTGTTTATTATGTGGCTAATAGTATGTAGCTCTGATAGCGCCGGTAATAAAATATCTTGTTGTTATAGTTGTTCTGCTGTTTTTTATTCACATCATCTTGAACATTGTGGATTAAAAACTATATCAGTAGCAGCGAGTCGAGCACTGCGTCAAAGTTAGCTCTCGTATGGATTTTCTTGTAAGTTCTGAGCGCATGGATTACTTTTTCTCTATCGGTGTTTCCCAAGCTCTTTCTCACTTTATTCGCAATTATGCCATAGAGGAATATTGACTGTGTGGCGGCAGTCACATTGCATGTTTTTCTTGTAGTGCTTGCACTTTCAAAGTCAATTATGGAGGGCCTATCAGAAACGATGACGTGCCGTGCCAACCTGCTGAGCTCACCGTGGTCAAGACCGACTGCGTCAAGGCTGAAGCATTGCTCAAGAATAGCCGTCACTACAGTGCGCTTTTTGCTCTTTGTAGTTTTGTTGTTGCCTACCCAGTCAATTATCCTCTGACCGGTGACAAGCTCCATTGCAATCAGATTCTTTGTGTGGCCTTGAAGGGATGGGCCTACGCCTGTGCTGTTTGCCATTTTGTGAAAACGTGCTTCGTTGTCCATCGTCTTTCTGTCTGAATCCGTCCTTCTTATCTTGAGTGCACAAACTTTGCTCCCTGCTTTTGCCTTCACTACAATCCCTACACAGCCTTTGCCGTAGATAGGAACGTTATTTACTATTGTTTTACCGCCTAAAATAATTGATGTTATTCCAAGTGACTCCATCTCGATAATTCGATCCTTGTATTCAGATTCTGAATAATGAGGATATGTTATAAGAGGCACTAGCTTAGGTGACCTTATGTCTAGCTCCTCCCCTTCATCCTCCTTATCTGAATATGAGACGTTCTGTTGAGACAACTTCATTAACGACCTCCTTTGCGAGCCCTTTTATCTTCCTGTCGCTCCCGCTATAAATTTGGAGCTTGTTTGCAATTAATTCCTTTGAAATACCACTATTTTCGGGATGGTTGACCAGAAGTGATTTGGCGAACTTTCTTGCATCTGTAGCCTTGCGCTCCATCAGCATTTCTATTCTCATTTCTCTGTCCACCCAAACTGCAAGCGGCCTGATTTTTCTATTTGCAAGGAAGCTAGCGGTGTCCTTCCTTCTGAAAATTTCAGGCCCTTTCTTTTTGGCGTATGTAGGCAAGGTTATTGATTCAAGCAAGAATGCAAGAGCGGCCGAGCTTGTTTCGTCTGTGATACATGAGCTGCGAAGTACTTCAAAATGTGCAAGTTCCAGTTGCTTTGTCATTGCATTTATGCTTCGTTTCACCTGGCCCCAGATAATATCTGGACTTTTCTTTTTGTGAGAAAATTCTACTACAAGCACATTTTGAAGCAGCGACTTATCTCTTGCGCCGCGGCGACGACCACCACGATATCTGCCTTCTTTGAAAAATTCTAGTGATGGATTCTCCAGAAATACTCTAGCAGCTAACATGAACTTGGCCACACTTTGCGGCGAGATCGCACTACCGAGGTTTCTCCTGCTGTCAACTGGATCGATAATTATCACTGGGCTGTTGAATGCCTTGACAAAATCTGCATCATAATCACAAACCGCTATTATTTGCCTCTCCTGCCAGTCAGCAGCTGCGCGCAAGACACTCTCAAATGAGCAGTGCTTGAGCACCAACACTTCTGAAACATAACCACTAAATCCTTCTGTGGAAATCTCTGCACCATAAATGCCTACTGATTTGAAGAACTTTTTCAAGAGCCTAGCTTGTCTCTTTTTTTCGTCGTCAAAGTGGCTGCTGATGTATTCCGTATGGAAAGGCGATCTGTCCGCCGCGCTCTGCCACTTGCCCTGTTCGACATCATAGCAGGGGACGACGTTAACTCTGACCTTTTTCACAAATACTTCGACGTAAGGATGATCTGAATACCGAAGCTTCGGACCATAGTTTTTGAGTGCTTTGCTACCAATCTCCCTGCCCAGCTCCTCGAATTTTTCGATGCCAACTGATGGCTTGATCCTAACGAAAATGTCAATGTCAGCGTGATTCGGAAGCCAAGTGTCCTTGGCAAAAGAGCCGCCAAATACAACATCCACTACCTCATCCAGACCTGTAACGTAGCTGTCTACAAGCGCCTTTGCCTCTTGTGCTACTCTAGCAATCCTGTGCTCTTGACCATGAGTGGGTTCACAAAGAGGCAGTGCCTTGTAAATTAAGGTGCTAGGATCCGGCATGCTGTGTTTTTTATTCCTTAGCTTCTATAGTATAAACATTAGAGTAAATGGGGCCTGATTGCGTGAGCTCACTTTTCTTGAGGTAGACCTTAGTTATCCTATCAGATCCAAACGTTATTCCCTGATATTTTGATGAGATGTAGCTTGCCCTGACCGGTCTACCCTTAGCCCGAATGAAGGTCAAATGGGCTGAAAAAGGCTTGTCTGCCTTAAACCCAAGCTTTGACATCTTTGCTACAACCTCATTTGCAAGTGCAGTTAATTTTTGGACGCCCGCTGGATCAACACCCACCCAGATTACCCTAGCATGAGCCGGGTCAGGAAAGGCGCCAATTCCAGTGTAGGTGATTGTAAATGGTTCAAATTGAAATCCTGCCAAGTTTTCTTTAATGCTATCAACGTCATGATCACTTATTTCACCTAGAAAAATTAGTGTGAAATGGAAATTGTGAGGCTCAACTGGCTTGACATCCCTCGCATTCCATCCAGCTGCAGACAGCATTTCCTTTTGCAGTTTCGCTATTGCGATGCTCGAAGCTTCGACTGCGACAAAAGCACGCATCGCCAATCTTGCCAAGCACTTGTATTTACATGTCGTGCTCTTGCTTTTGATGCTCGCCCAGCTTGTCTAAACTATCAAATGACTTGTTGCAGATGTCACAGACAAGCGGGTTGAGGTTGGAATCGTCATAGTCTAATCCCGGCTCTCCTTGATCCATGTTGGATATGTCACAATATTGAATAAAGTGGTTACTATTAATATTATTATTATTATTACTACTACTCTTGGCGGTGCTATATTGCGGAATTTTTTTTGATATTTGGCGTTCTTCTAATTCCATTATGTAGTTGCTTCAATCTGTGTGGTTCTATCAAAGTAGCAGCTCCCTGCCTCTTATATTGTGGATGTTGGCCATAGTGCAATTTAAAGACCATTACTTTTGAGTCGAAAACATCCTTGCCTTGCAATTATGACATTTATCGATTCTTAGGGGGGTTGCGGCTTGGTTACAAGCTATTTATGTTAAATACACCAACCGCAACAAAAGAGCAGTAGTTGGCTGGAACAGACAGCTTTGCAGTAGAGGATCGTAAGGTGCAAGAAGCGATCAAGTGGATGAATGCCTACGCAAAAAAGAACAATCACAACTTTGAAGCTAATCTGGCGGGCTATTCAATGCAAACTGTCAAGTTCGGCACTTTTGAATTTATAACTTGGAGAGGCGACTGGTCTGCTGCCCGTAATATTATCAGGAAATCAAGCAAACAACTGCGCGCCAAAGTCATCGAATCCGGCTTCCATGAAAAGCGAGGCCTGCTCTCCGCAATGTTTGGAGCTTTATCCGAATACGGCAAGGTCTATTCGAATGGAAACTTTGTTGGCCAGATAGAAATGAATAGAAAAGCCGGCCGGTGGGTAGCCAAGTCTGAAAGTTATATTTGATCACTTCTTATTCCTGAAATAGATCTTTTTCATTTCTTCTACCCAACTATTTTTTTTATCGTATATCTGCTTCTGCTTCCTTGGCTTGCACACCGACATAACATATGAGCAGAGCAAAGGGAAGTATACTGATGAATCGCCATACACAATGATATTGTCTTTGTGAGATGTCTTGAGCTTTCCCCAGCTTTTACCCTCCTGCAATGTGGCACCGGAGAGGCCCCCTGTATCTGGTCGGGCATCTGTAAGCTGAATGAGATAGTCTTGGCCACCTTCCTTTATCTTCAATATTTGATAAAGTGCTGGCCCAGTTTGTTGGAAAAAGTTCTTTGGGACACCGCCACCAAGCTCCAAACCCCCCGAGCGTTCGCTCTTCCACAGTATCGCGGCAGACTCGGCTACATCAAGTATCACATTGGGTAGGATGCCTTTGCCTTCAAGCAAGAGCGGAAGCATATTGAGTCCGATTGAAGAGTCGCCTATAGCAGGCATGTATACAGGTACCTTGTGTTCATATGCTTTGACAAGGAACGACTTTTCAGGATATTTCGCATTTTCCTTGACCGCCTTGCCAAGTGCATAGCCAATGTCAGCAGTAGACGCATTTTGTGGTATCACTTTTTTTGCTCTCTTGATCTCTCTTTGCACAACTAAGTCCTGAGCTTGGAGTGTTCCCATCTCCTTTATGTAGACGTCATAAATTCTCACTATCTGCTTCGAATACAAGATGTCATCGTCAACGTCAAAATGCCCCTGTCGCACTGGCAAATCGTAAGCAAAGTGCAAGTCATGATAAACGTTGGCGCCTGTAGATACTATCCAATCGATAAAACCTGCTTCTATCATGGCAGAAATAGTTCTACCAATGCCTATCGGGGTCATGGCACCTGCCAAAGTTAAACACACAGTCGAATCAGCGTCTATCATCTCTTTCATTATCTCAGCTGCTTCGGCTAACCTACGTGCATTGTAACCCGTTGAGCCATAGAAATTAATCAGCTGCTGTACAGTCATGTTGGCAGAAACTATTGGAGGCTCAATTTTTCTTCCTGTGAATGAATGTCTGTTGTCCACACCATTTTTGTAATATTACTCCTGCTCTTAAAAATTAGCGCTTTCTTAGCAGTATGCAGAGACATGTCACGCTATGAAAGTGCAAAGGATCTTGCACATCATTTGTTATCATCCTGTCTGCAGTGACTTGCCTGCACCTTTTCCATCTGCCTGCATCGTAAGAGTAAAATTCCTTTTTTGCAGCTATTGAAAATCCATTATCAACAGCAACAAGCCTAGAAAGTCCTTGTCTGTCATATACCCTGTGATCAAGTTTCTTGACCTTACCATACGGGACGGTGATTATAGCGCTGCCTCCTTTTTTCAATATACGTAAGATCTCTTTGAGTGTCATGATGTCCCCATCATTGTCATCGTACCCCCCATCGATTCCAATGCCAATATGCTCAATTGTGCTTATACATATCACTTGACTAAATACTTCT
>DATDKS010000033.1:0-23714 GCA_036519825.1 Nitrososphaera sp.
TCATAATGAGAGAGATTAATAAAATTAATAATTATGGATACTTTTTACTAATGCGGTTCAGCATCTGTTCTAACAGCAAAAAGCCTTCACTGGCAAATTCAACGCGTTTATGCGACTATAAAGAGGACGAGCATAAAAAAAAGGAAGAAGAAAAGATAGGTAATACCTCTGTCCTATCCTGTCACATATGCCCTTTCGCCATGCTGTACAAGGTCCAGACCGACCTCTTCCTCCTTTGGAGTGACCCTTATTCCGCCTGGCCATACTATATCCATTATCTTGATAATGACTGCAGTGATTGCCATCGCCCATGCAAGTGCAGCAAATGCACCTACCGCATTTTCATATAGCTGCGCAGGGTTGCCAAATGCAAGACCATTGTCTCCCCAAGGCGTGAACCTCTTTTCTGCAAAGATGCCTGTCATCAGAGCGCCTGCAAGGCCACCGACACCGTGTACGCCCCATGTGTCAAGTGCATCATCCCATTTCCTTCTATTCTTAAACGCAACTGCCGCGTAGCAGACAATTGACGCGACGATGCCGATTATTATCGAGGACATTGGTGACACAAATCCAGATGCGGGAGTGATAGCTACTAGCCCAGCTACTGCGCCAGAAGCTGCACCAACTGTCGAGGGCCTTCCAGTGTGTGCCCAGGATATCAGAGCCCAAGTTACTGCCGCCATACCTGTTGCAATTTGCGTTGCAACGAATGCACTTGTAGCGTTTGTGGCCGCTGCAGCTGCGGAACCTGCATTGAAACCGAACCAGCCTGTCCACAGAAGAGCTGCACCTAAGACAACAAGTGAGATGTTGTGTGGCTCCATCGGGATCTTGCCATACCCCAGCCTGCGTCCAAGCATGAGAGCGATCACAAGGCCGGACCAACCAGAGGTGATGTGGATGACCGTTCCGCCTGCAAAGTCAAGTGATCCCAGACAGCCTGTCCATCCAAAGCCACAATATCCAGGGTTTTGTCCATAATTATCAGGTCCAGTGATCTCCCATGTCCAATGTGCCGCAAAGTCATAAACGAATGTTGCCCAGATGACTATGAATATTATGAATGCACTAAATTTCATCCTCTCTGCCAGCGCAGCCACGATTAGTGCAGGTGTAATGATGGCGAACATCATCTGAAATACCATGTATGTTTGGTGAGGTATGGTTGTACCATCTATACCACCGTATGCAATTGAGGGTACATCGTGAAGAACGTTCTGCAGGCCTGCCCAATCGAAGTTCCCTATGAATCCATAGCCTCCTGCATCAGGTCCAAAGGCCAGACTGTATCCCCATAGCGCCCACTGCACCGCAATTACACCCGTAGTAATGAACACCATATGAAGTGTGTTCACAGCATTCTTTTGTCTCGACAGACCACCATAGAATATCGCTAGCCCTGCAGGGGTCATCATAAGCACCAGCGCAGAGGATGTCAACATCCATGCGTTGTCTCCGTGGTCTATCTCACATGGAACAAGCTCTGCTTGCCCAGTATCATTATTTGTTTGTGTCACATAGCTTCCGTCCTCATTTGTCTCGAAGCAGGAATATACCACTGCAGGGTCATCAGCTGTATAGGCAAGTGCAGTGCCAGAGTAAGTAATGGTCGCCAGCGCCGCTATTACAGCAGCTAGACCCAGAAAACTGATTTTTCTATCAAGAATAGTCTTAGTTTTACCGTTTATCATAGGATTGAAGGCTGGACGGTTTGAATAAAAGCATTTATCTTAATTTTTGTTAACTTAAATATATTTTGGTTCATTATAAAAGAGAAGATAATAACGCAAAAGGAAAATTTTATGATAAGGCACTTTATACTAGATTTGCAATCACGACTCCATGATTGACATAAATATGTGCCATCCACTTGAGAAGACAATTGGCCGCCGATATCAATTCCTTGATTCAAGATTGGAAAAGTAGCGTCGTCACTTACATCACTTCGTCTGATGATACAGACAGGCTGGCCGAATATGCTCTGCACATAGCAAGGATACTTGCTTACCCTAGCCTCGATGTCTCTGCGCTCTTATCCTCTGTAGATACAATGGGACAGGAGGTAGCTCGGATAGTTAAAAAGGGCCCTAATATACCCCCTCGACCAACCCAGATAATAGAGAAGATAAATGACCATCTCTTTAACGTGCAAAAATTCAAGCCAAATACCGATGACTATTACAATCCGCTCAATAGCTATCTCAACATAGTAGTCGAACGCAAAAGAGGGATCCCTATTACACTTTGCATACTTTACATAAGAGTCGCCCGTTCGGTGAACTTCAAGATGTACCCTGTGAACTTTCCCGGCCATTTTTTGATCAAGCACATTCTTGAGGACAACAGTGGTGAAATCATCGTCGATCCATTTAATGGCGGTAGGATAATGGACGACTATTCACTCAAAGTGTTAATTGATCAGGCATACCCACAACAGAATATTCCCCTTACCCATGCACTTGTCGAGAAAGCAACAGCAGCTCAGGTTGTGATAAGGATGCTGAACAACCTAAAAGGAAGCTACTACGAAACGCAGGACATGGACAGGTACGATATTGCAAATGAAATGGTGCTTGCAATAGATCGGTACAACCCCGGCGCAGTAAGGGACAAGGGAATCATACTTCTTAAAAAGGGTGATGCTTCAGAAGCATTAAAAGTTCTGAACACTTATCTAGAGATCTATCCAGAGGCTGAGGACGCTGACGACGTACTTGACATAATCCGCCAGATCAGATCTGGAAGAAAATAGACTTGCCTACGACTACAAGGTACTTATATATCGGAGCAATAACACTCGCTGCAAGTGGAGCGGTTGCTATTTACCTTAACCTCCAAGCTGTCAAGTGCCTGTCAGACCTTGCACAAGTTGACAGATCTGTTATTACTTTAGAACACCTCGAAGAGATGGAAGGGAACTGTTCGATCATTACCAATTCCTATGTCTATTCCGTTTACGGTGTTATTGTAGGAATTACGCTTATAGTAATAGGGTTAGTAAAAAAGAGGAAGAGCATGCATGCTTTTTAAGCATATGTTGTTGGATATGATTAAGGGTATGTCATCTCATGGCGGCTCAAAAGCACGACGACTCACTTGAGAAGATTGCTGAGGATGTAAGAGGTTGCCCTCTATGCAAGCTGGCAAGGACAAGGAAGAATGCTGTGCCAGGTGAAGGTCAGATTTCTGCCAAGATAATGTTCATAGGAGAGGCACCAGGTCGTAACGAAGACGAGGAGGGGAGGCCATTTGTAGGAGCCGCCGGTCGAATCCTCAACGACCTGCTGAAAAAAGTGGGCATCGAAAGGTCACAGGTGTTCATCACAAACATAGTCAAATGCCGGCCTCCAAACAACAGGGTGCCTAAAGAAGACGAACTGAACGCCTGCAGGCCATATCTTGACAGACAGATAGCACTGATTAAGCCCAAAGTGATCTGCATACTTGGCAGGACTGCATACTCTTCGCTTTTAGGTGGCAGTTCGATAACTGCAAATAGGGGCAAGATAGTCGTGAGGGGAGGCCAAAAGTACTTTTTGACTTTCCATCCAGCAGCTGTTATTTACAATAAAGGCCTTCTTTCTGCACTGGAAGCCGATCTGAAAAAGCTGGCTGCAGAAATCAATAAGGAAGAAGAGAGGGAGGTATCATTGGAGCATTACCTGTGAGCTGCAAGAACAGCTCGTTTTACCAGCGGCCTACGGAAGTCGTGGCAAAAGATCTTGTTGGTAAGAAGCTTGTACGTACCATAAGAAATAACAAGAAGCAGTTCCAGCTCTCTGGCATAATCGTAGAGACAGAGGCATACGGGTATAGTGGTGACGACCTAGCAAGCCATGCTTGTGTCGGCCCAACAGGCAGAAACAAAGTTATGTTCGGTAACGTTGGAAGGGCCTATGTGTATTTCACCTATGGCAACCACTTTTGCTTAAATGTCTCTGCAAGAAGAAGCGACATAGAGGCTGGCGCAGTCTTGATTCGTGGAATTGAGCCGGTAGAAGGCATAGAATTGATGAGGCAGTTCCGGCCAGTTGACGACATTTTTTCACTTACCTCTGGCCCCGGCAAGCTCACACAAGCTCTCAACATCACATCAGCGCTAAATGGAGCTGATATGACCAATTCTGAATCAGAGATTCATATCGAGTTTGGTAAGAGGCCCAAGCGTATTGTCAATACACCAAGGATCGGCATCACTCGAGCGGTGGACAAGAAGTGGCGCTTTGTCAACCCATTGAGTCCCTTCGTGTCACGGAAATTCCAGATCAAATCATCACCACCACCATCGTCATCATTATTATTATGACTAACGATGATAGAATAGAGATGCTGTAGATCCATAGAAAAGTTGGAATACAGCAAGTGTCACTCAGCCTCTATGGAGACTTCATACTCTTTTTCAATTGCATTCATTAATTTTTTACTCGTTATCTTGCCTCTTGACTTTGTGATAGCCACAATTGAAGCGCCGCCTGCACCAACGCCTTCCTTTACGAACCCCTTTGCAAATGCCTGCAGGCCGGGCTTGCTCGATTCCTCTAGATGAAGATCACAAGATAAAATTGGAACACGCTTTGAACCCGCCCTTACAAGGCCGGACAGATCCGATGAGGGATCTTTTGTCACATATGTTGTAGTGCCAATACAAAGATCGTTTAGCGACCTGCCGAGGCGCTTCAATAATGCAATGACTGCCGACATCTGGGTGCCTCCAGCAAGCATGACCTTCCCGCCTTCAGACAGCACACCGCTTGCGATGCCGGCTACAGAAGGCATCATTGGATCTCCAAGAGTAGATATAGCTTCGAAGGGCGCGTTTATACTTCCAATCTCTGCACTGACTCTTTCCAGTGCAGAATCTACTACCCTGTTTTTCAGATTGTGCGGATTTTCTGGCATACTGCTGCTTACCTTGAATCTTGCGTCAATGCCCAGAGCACTCAGTACGGCAAGTGCAGTTGTAGTGCCACCAGGAATACTTTCACCTACTACTATTAGATCTGACATGATGGCGAGTTGTTTTCCAATCAGCTCGCCGTGCTCAAATGCACGCATAACGCTTGAGATGTCCATCGCATTTTCATTCACAATGTTTTTGCCCGGCTCAACTCCAAACGATACATAAGGTATTGAGGGCTTGACCTTTGCCCCCGCATCAACTACCAGAATGGGGATCCTTGCCAATTGTAACGCAGTCCGTGTAATGATTGCCGGCGTAGGCTTGCCATCAGGTGTTGCAGGTACAACATCAATGCATCTGCAGTGTCCATAATACAGAAATTCCGCATCTGCCGGTGACGTATATTTTACTAGTTCGGCGTTTGCCCCTGCTACCGTAAGCCCCGAAATCTCGCTTGTGGCAGTGTATGAGATAACACATACAAAAACGGGATTTTTCGTTGCAAATCTTTTGATTGCAAGCCTGTCAGATGCTGTGATGTCGTGCATTTATTCACCAGCGGTCATAAGATTCAGGAACTCCTGTTTTGACCGAGGTTGCAGTACATAATTAGTTTTCTTTTCATGTCCTATAGTGGAGATAGAAGTCGGACCATAGTTGTGACCGGGATACAAGATGAGATTCTCATCCAGTTTTGCTAGCCTATCAAAAAGGCTATAGTACATCTCTTGTGCGTCACTTCCCGGAAGATCCACCCTGCCGCAGTTGCTCACAAAGAGTGTGTCGCCAGTTAGAATGAATTGATCATCAAGTAGCAGGCAGATGCTGTCCTTAGAGTGACCAGGTGTATACAAAACCCGTAGCCTAATGCTTCCTATTTCGATTGTATCCCAGTCAGATACTGCAATGTCTTTTTTTAGTTGCGAGTTTTTATGCTGTACTATCTTGGCCCCGGTTATCTCTGCAATCTGCTCATTCCCAAGCACATGATCAAAGTGAGTATGAGTATTGATGATATACTTGGTCCGCCAGTTGTTCTTTTTTAGCGTCTGAAATATTTTATCCAAGTCCCACGAAGGATCAATGACTGCCGCTTCGCCATTTTCCTCATCAGCTACTATGTAGGTAAAATTGGCCATCTGGCCTACTGCGATCTGCAGTATTGCTGGCTTCATACTACGCCCTTTTCAGCCTCCGGTGGTATCCCTATCCATTCCACATAGACAGGACCGGTGTATTTCTTTTTCCTCTCCCTCTTCTTTTCTGCAAGTCCAACCTTTAATCTATGAAAGGTAATAGTGGCATCTGCCATGATGCACTTTTTATGAATCTGCCCCGTGTTTGGGTCAAATCCTGAAGGAATATCGACTGCCAAGACATAAGCCTTAGATTTATTTATTGCATCTATTGCAGATGCATAGGGCTGCCTGATCTCGCCCTTAATGCCTGTGCCAAATATGCCATCCAGGATTATGTTAGCGTTGGCGATTTGGCTCCTTATCTCATTGGTTATCTCCTTGCCAGATATTAATTCAATTGAATCCATTTTTTCAATAATACTCCAGTTAAGCCTTGCCTCTTCGCTTCTCAAATCATACGGACTCCCAAGTAAAATGACAACTACTCTAGCTCCATACCCTGCCATATGACGTGATGCCACGAAGCCATCTCCCCCGTTGTTTCCCGTGCCGCATACTGCAACTATTGTTTTAGTCTTCAAGTTCTTGAACTTTCGGACAACAAAATCCGCTACTCCGTGGCCAGCGTTCTCCATCATGAGAAAACGTCGCATGCCAAAAATAGAATCGCCGTTCTGTTCGATACTGTACATTTGGTCTGAAGTAATTGGCTTTAATAACACATTTGACGGTCTATTCATACAAACATAAAAACCATTTAACAGAATTTGGACGTCTCCTACCTAGCCCTCTCTAGTTCATTGTAAGTTTTCTTGAATCGAGCACACTACTTTCTTGTTGTAATTTAGTTCTTTTTCTTCTCATTCTATAAGGCAGTTTTTCGAACAGTATTGATTAATATTCGTTCTAGTTACGAGCATGAAAAAAGAAGAACCTCCTACATTATTTTGGTCTTGGTTGCACCACCGTTTGCAGTATCAAATGATATTGCAACAATCAACAATATCTGTCCTACAGGTATTCTCCACGATATCGAAGCCAGATATCAAAACTTTATAAACGTAAGATCTTGAGACGTCAGGTTAAATTATCTTCTCTTTTGGGATGCTTCTCAAGCAATTCTTTGAGGTCGCTGCTCATATTGGCTACCTCACCAAGCGTCAGATGTCCCAGACCTTCGTTGCGTATCCAGGTGATGTATCCATCAGCGTCAATAACTATTGCCCCAGACCTTTCTAAGTAGTGCAGTATAACGTTTATCCGGACTGGCGTAAATGAGGGAAGCATTCTGCGAAGGTCCCTTAGCTTCGGATAGCCGTCAAACTTCCGGATCACTTGCAAAAAAGCGTTAATATCATCCTCTGAAACTTCATTTGCAGGTCTTCCCTTTCTGGGTGATGGTTTTCGGGGTTTGATAGAAAAAATATATGTAGCCTTGTCCTAAAACTTTTTCTCCCTAAAGGGCGGGAAAGGCAAGAGTAGATTTTTCGAGCTTTAATATCGGAACATACAGCGACTGTGCATCACTGCCTAGGCTATCTATGAATGTAAATTCTCCAGAAAGCCTTTTTAGCTGAATGAACTTTTTGGTCGGCGTTTCATTCTCGACAACATAGTGAACCGTCACTCCTCCAACCGTGCCTGTCTGAATAAAAAGGACATGCTTGCTGTTGTAGTGGATATAATAGAGCATTGGGATGACTCCAAGCATAGACTGAGCGGAGTAGATTATTACCTTGAGCATGTCTTCTAGGTTCTGGTATTTTAGATAGACGATCTCGTTTTGAGACATGGCATTAATATATATCCTATATCATATCTTCTTTTTGTTTTTCAAATTCGCTTATGTGCCCAGAGCGGCGCTGATGTATTCTTTGCGGGCACACTAGCTGAAAGAGCGCCTGCATACCATGAGCACAGATATAGACTGTGAATCTGACCTTAGAGAACCGGTTCGAATCAAAGTCATGTAGAATGTATAAGGCTTGGTGCTCAAAATGGATTTGCTGACCTGGCTAAAATTCTCAGACACTTTTTATATTACATCAGAGATTCCTCTTGGCTTATAGTGCCTATCTCCATTATCGAGCTGTAAAGTAACCTTTTATCACAACTGGGAATTCAGACATATGTCATGGAGAAATGGGCTTGATTTGCTCTTGCAGAGCACCATGTCTAATATAATTGTGGTAGAGGGTCTCTCAATGCTGTCAAGGCAGGGCCGCGGGACATTATATTAATACTATTTTTCCCATTGTAGAAATCAACAGATCATGACCTTTATGTCTTTAAAGTCTGAAGTTGCGGATTTCCGTTTTGTACTTCTATTGGTATGCTTTTCGCCACCAGTTGCAAGGATAGCAGATAATTTTTAGTTTGCCATTGCAACCTTGACTCTTCGCACAAGGGTCTTGACATCAACTGGCTTTCTGAGGAAGTCATTTATCTTGACTCGGGGCATTGAAAATTCCAGATCGCTTACTTCAAATGCCGACATGAGCACTACTTTTGCATCCGGCTTTATAGCTTTAACGTTTGCGGCAAGCTCAAAGCCGCTCATCCGCGGCATCCTGACATCTGTTATTACCAAGCCATAATCTGCAGAGTTTACCTTAAAATGTTCAAGAGCCAGCAAAGGATCAGTAAAGCCAAAGACGGTATAGCCCCGCCTGCTCAATGCCTGCTTGAATATCAACACTATATCCAGCTCGTCGTCAACTACCAGTATAGAATGAGCAGAAGATGACAGCCTATAGCCACCTCGTTTTGATGCGATGGACTACACTATAAGCGAAATGGTATGACGGCATTAAATCCATAGTTGAGAACAAATACGAACTTATATTGCCTGTGAAGAAATATTCTATAGAATGCATGTCTAGCAAAATGACATTTAAAATATCGATCCATTCACATCAGCCATGACTTTGCGATGAGTACGGTTTGGGACTTCTTGCTTTTGCAAGACACTATTATCCATTAATTAAAGATGCATACAAATCCACTACATAAAGTTACAAGAAGGGCGAGGCGCTTGTTATCCATTATCCTCATAATAGTCGCTTTTGGAGGGGGCGCTGCCATATAATAAAAGGTCAGTAGGATGCAGCCTATCAATGAGATACAAAAACACGGCAGACTGGCGAATTAATAGCTATATCTAAAAAGCAGTTCATCAACTGTAATGGATATGGTCACTGATGTTATTATTTTGGAAAAAATGTATTGGTAAGTTTGAGCAAGCAGAGATATCATGATGTTGAAAGATGGCTACAAAAGATAGCTTTGTTATTCTCTTGAGACGCATGAACCATCAGCTGTCATGGCAAACCTAAATATTTGATCAACTTCCGAGTTTTCAAAAATTTCTGAGTCGTGGGTTATTATTATTAGCTGGGCTAGCGGTCCAACACCCTCTCTAAATGCCTCCGATAGTATTCGGACAAGACCTCTCCTCCTATCTTCGTCAAGATGTGCCGTCGGCTCGTCTAAAATGATGAAATCAAGCTTGTTTGAACCCATCATATAGGCAATGCTAAGACGAAGTGCAAGTGCCACGGCTACCTTTTCACCTCCGGAAAGTGAGTCCATGTCAATTTCACCCGGCCTACCATAACATGTTATAGATATTTCCCGTGCCCCTTCTGTAAGTTCGATCCTCGAAATGCCAATGTTGAAGAGTGAGGCATATTCTGATGCTTTCTGAGATATAACTCCTAGCGCCCATGAGCGAAGGCTGATGCCCACCATCCCGTCCCTATTAAATATCATCGAGCGCATTCTTTCCAGCATTTTGGAGAATTCAGACGCCTGCCGTAGCTGCTCCAGTGCATGCTTGGCAGAATCTATGGCTGCCTGGGCGTCAGTTATTACACGTCCATATTCACCTGTCTTGACACTTGCAGTCTGCAATTCTTGTATCAATCTTGTCCTCTCTAGCTTCGTATCTGTGTATTGTTGGGCACTCAAGCCACTCATCTTCCCCCGCAATGCAGCTATTTCTTCAGCAAGTGTCTTTGAGACACCATCTATTACCAGCTTGAAAGGATCATCTCCCACATATTCTATTTGCAGAGGAAGTTTGGTCAGATATTTTTTCTTGACATTGAGTTCGTCTTCAATCTCGACCACGTCATTTTCAGAGATGATAGAATTGTTTGATAGGAACTTTTCTGCTGTCACTATCTTTTTATCCTGCTCTACCAGCTGTTGCTCTTCTTTCTTGAGCTCAACCTTGGCTACTTGCAGTTTGTATTTTTCATCTGATCTGCGCCCGATCTCCAGCTGAATATGGTCTACGTTAAACATTTCATTAACCTTTGTAACAGGAGAGTTGCAAACGGGACATTTGCCATCCGCTATATGCAGCCTGCCGGCACACTCTAGAAAGCCAACTAGCTTACCCATCATGCCCTCATTGTCCTCCAGCCTTGATTGGATCTCCTCTGATTCAGCTTTTATCATCTTGAGTCTTATCTGCACTTCTTCTTTGGTTTTCAGTACATCGAGCAAGTTCTTTGCTTCCTTAACCAGTCTTTCCATTCGTTCTACCTCTGTGCCAAGATGGCTGCGCCTTTCGATGACATGACGCACGAGCAGCTTTTCGCAGTTCTGAAGCTCCTGTGTCTTTTGTATGACTGGCTCCAACCTCTCGATTTCCTTCTCAAGCTGACCTATCTTTTTCTCAAGCATCCTTCTTTCATCTTCATACTCTTTCAAAAGCAATGATCCCTCCTTTAGATCCTTCTCCTTTTCCTCTAGCAGTTTTTCCACCTTCGGAACATCCTCATCAGTGTAGCCTATTTCATCACGCAGCCTTTCGCGAAAGCCTACGATGACATTGCGCATCGTTTCATAAGCTGAGTCAAGTCGGTCAATACCAATCAGACCATTTAGCAATTCCTTAAAGTCTTTTGGTTGTGCTTCCACTATCCTGACCAGCTCCCCCTGCTGCACTACCCCAGCAACACGCAGTTTTTCATAGTTAAGCCCGAGTTCACGTGCTATTTCTACACTCATTGACTCGCCAAACTGTCTACGCTCGCCGCCGACAATGGGTTTGTTTACTATCTTGTCGCCGTCTGATACAAGTACAAGCTGGGAAAATGACTGGAGCCCGGAGCCATTCAGCGCTCTTATCGCCTGAAACTCTTTAGACTGGATAGCAAATCGAATCTGCGCCATAGCATGGTTGGCTCCTCTTCTTACAAGGTTCTTGTTAGACTTTCGGGTATGCTTGCCAAAGAGCGAAAATGTCACTGCGTCGATAATCGAGGACTTCCCAGAGCCATTATGTCCTAGAAAGATCGTTATACCCTTGCAAAATTCTAGCTTAGTGTCCTTGTGTGCAATAAAGTTCTTCATCTGGATTTCTTTTATCATTTGGCAGCAGGACCTCCAAATCTGTTTGACTTGTACGCCTGCCACAGTATTTCCAGAACCGACTTGGCATCTTTGTCAGCTGCCAGTGGCAATATTTCGCTTACCGTAAACTTGGCAAGCTCGTCGGACCCAAGAGCTTGTGAAGACAGCCGATAGAGCTCACTATCAATATCTGCAGGCTTGGAATCATACACAGTAGCAGCAAGATGCTCTTGTAGCGGCTGCCAAACGTAGTGAAGGCAGCAGTCATTGAGCTTTTTCAAGTGTTCAGCTATCACCTTAGAGTCAATATTGCTCCCGGCTACCTCTATCCTTGCAATGGGTTTCTTGCAATAGGCTGTTGCTTTCTTGATTATGTGATCTACCTCATTTACAATGTCGGTGTAGTCAATTCTGGCAGAGAATTGCTGACGCCTACTCTCGAGCCGTACCCATTGTGTTGATGGCTCCTCGCCAGACATGTCGGTTAAGATAAAGCCCTTGTCCGCCTCCTTGATCCCTTCACTTGGAGTCAGGTCGATTGAGCCAGGGTAAGCAAGTGGTCCTCCAAGGAAATCAAACCTCTTTTCATGGTGATCATGATAGTGACCCAGTGCGTAGTAGTTAAACCCTGCAGGTAGATCCGTAGAATTGACCTCGCCTGCAAACTTGTTAAAGTCAGCCAGCCCCTGATGCAGCACAAGCACTCCCTTGCCACCGTGCTGTTTTGCAAGCTGCTCTGCATGACGCATCTTTTCGATCAGTGAATCGATGCTGCCGCGACGCTCCTTATCTGCTCCAAACACCACACAATTTTCAATTTTGAAAGGTTCGTCACAGCGGAGCTTCTTTGCAAGCCCAAGGTTGCTGTAAATATGGACAAATGGCACATCGCGAAGCCGGCTGATGTCATGCTCGCCCAGCACAAAGACCGCCGAGATCTGCTTTTCCTTCAGTTTTTTCAGTATGTTGCCAAGTGTGATTATCGCCTTGCCGCAGGGGCGAGGATTATGAAATAGATCGCCAGCTAAAATGACAAGCCGGACTCTCTCCTTTATGGATACATCTATTGCCTCATGAAAAGCCTGGTACACATCTTCCTCCCTTTCCTCCAGGCTGAATTGTGAATATCCCAGGTGGAGGTCAGAGATGTGGGAGATTAACATTTTGTATTCGGTAGGATCATCAACTACTAATCCTGTATATAGCCGGATGGAATGTATGACTCAGATGATTCTTTGGCGACCTGCTGCTTTACTGCTGCTAGCTGCCTCCATTGTTCTACTGCCTTCTGATCGCCGCCTATCTTTCGCTCCTTGACTTCGTCTATTTTCACAAATGTTGGTAGGTTGACCCACTGACCGGCAAATATCGCCTCCCCGGGGTTTAACGAGGTTAGCTGATCAATAAGATCCCGGCTGAGTGCTTCGCTTGCTGCAGAAACATGCATCTGGTCGTCCTGCTGGATCATTCGCATTACTGCAAGCGAGCCCATTTGGCTCAAGATGTTAGCATCTATTCCCCTTGGGCGCTGTGACACTATAACTAGCCCAAGCCCAAATTTCCTCCCTTCACGCGCAACCTTTGAAGCGAAGTATTTTGTATCTGTGTCTTCGTCCTTTGGTATAAATACATGTGCTTCCTCTATTGCCACAAGCACTGGGGCTGGAAACCTCGGCTGCGATTTGGCAGCGCTCTTCTTTTGCCTCGTTGCCTTTTTCCTGTCATTCAGTAGCTCTTCAAGGTAGAATGACACAGCAATGTTAGCCTGTCGCTCAGTCAGTTCTACCAGATTGATAACGTTTATCTTGTAATTCTTGAGAAGCGCCAATGGATCTGTCATACCAGGATCCAGGATGTTGTGAAACTTGCGCCTTGCATCGTCGATCTTGTCAACTACCTTGGCGGCTGCTTCCCGATACGATTTGTCGGCACCAACTTCTGATGCAGCGTTCATGAGCGTATCCCAAAAGTCTTCACCCTTGTGCTGCTTGACCTCTTCGGTGAACGCTATCCTAAGTACATGCATTTGGTTTGAAGCATTCTCCTGAATCTCAACGACCTCTGCGAGCTTGTCGGCAGACAAAAGCCGCGGGTTTATCCTTCCGTCTAGCAGGTTGATGTTGTTAGAACCCATATCAAGCGTAGAATAGTCGTCGTGGTAGTCAAAAATCACCATTGTGCCGTTTATTCTGGCAATTTCTTTAGCCAAAAGCGAGACTAGATTGCTCTTGCCCATGCCAGTCATGGCAAGCACTGCTAGATGACGCGAAACGACTTTGTCGACGTCCACTCGAGCACTAACTGCAGTATTGCGAAGAAGGGTTCCTATCGTTACCCACTGTTGTCCAGAGGGTGCAAAAATGGCAGCAAGGTCCTCAACCGACGCTTCATATACTTCGGTGCCAGGCTCTGGTGGCAGTGCAGGTAGTATTGCCTTACACTTTTTCAATTCAGTCACATAGCCAAGAATGCGCACATGCCCCTTGTAACTTTTATCTCGACGGTTCTCGGTGGCGACCTGTTTGCTCTCAAACGCCTCTTCATAGTTGCGAATACTGCTGCCCAGTGCATCGCTGCTAATGGAGGACCTTTCAACAAGCCCAAGCACACTGTCCCCGTTGTAGTTGAGAATAACATATTCGCCGATGCTGACAGGTCTTTTTGATTCAAATGTCACTTGATCCGGCTTTGTGACACCGATCAGGATGCCTAGTCCCTCACTCATTTAGAGGATCCCTTGCCCCTTGCTCATTCTGCAAGCCAAAAATGCTTGCGAGCCTGTCTATATCTTCATTGCTTATCTTGCAGGTGTTGTGTGCAAGCTTCAGGCAGTAGGGATAGCCTGCTACACTGTGGTACCGCAGCTTATTCAAGATCGATTTTACTTCCTGCTCACTTGCGCTGCTCATGATTTCAAGCCGGACAACAGGAGTATGGTCGCGCAGCCTTGCATAGACTTCAAACAGTGGTGCATGGCAGAACCGTGTTTCAATAGGAATACTAAATCCAGCCTCCTTGCAGGTGTGTCCATAGTAGTAAATGTCGCCGGCCTTTGACCCCATCTGGCTGAATTGCAGCCTGCTCTCAGAGGTCTTTGAGATAAAGATGCACTTGCTACATTTCTTAACCATTTCCAATGCTGCTTCAGGCCTGCTTTTTGTTAAACGGGAAACGAGTGAGCCGTCAACGCAGATAATGTCAGCCTTGCCGGTCGCCTTTTGTGCAATAGATGCCTCCATTACCATCGCCCTTGATTCTAGAAGCTCGCTTCTTGCAGAGCCTACTATGTCTTGTTCCCACTCTATAGATAAGATCCTGTTGGTGCTAGTGACTGCCACTGCATCTATGACGTAAAGTTGAAGACCCTGAAATGCGCGCCTGTTCCAGCTGCTATCAATTCCAGCAGATTCACATATTTCCGGCATAGACTCGTATGAAATCCAGCGCGAGGATGCTTCTGCCAGAATTTTGTGAAAGTTTGAATCTTTTACCTTTGATATCTTGACGTCTTTGTCTCTTAGAGCGCCAAGAAAAACTTCCTTGAGCAAGTTATATCCTACCGTGACGGGCAGTAACTTAAAAAATTGATCATGCTTTCATCACATCGGCAATTATGGTTGCATCCCACAGCGACCTTGCATTGTCGCTTGTTTGCAATATACCCGCTCTTATTATCTTATTTGCGATGGTGGCTGCCATTGGTAGTGCACCTGTGGCTCCCGGCGAATTGTAGTTGAGCACATGGAGCGAAGAATCGCGCTCGAGAATAAGAGTGTCTGGTACGAATCTGCCGGTCTTGTCAATGACTGATGATCTTATACCGGCAGTCCCGCGCTGGGTAAAAGCAGATGGTCTGAGCTGCGGCAAAAACTCGCGCACTCTGTTTATCATCACTGTCTTGGACAAAGAGCTCTTAAATTCAGTGCTTACAAGGGACAAAAACTGCCTATCAAAAAACATCTTCCGTGCGCCTGTCTGCGATGACTCCAATATTTTTGGCAGCATATCGGCTAAGTTCCTACGCCAGCCGTAGGCATACGGACCAAACACAGGCATGGCGTTTGGCCCTACCTCACATGTGTCGTCCGCTCGCACAATCCAGTGTGGATCGAGAAATGGGTATTCCGGATGCTTTGGGACCGAATAGATCGACAGTTTTGTCAGGTTACGGTACTGCGGTGGAGCCTGCCAGTACTCCCCTCTAAAATGCATATCGGTGTAACCCTGAGCAACACCCATCATCTGCGCAACGTCCATCGAGTTGCCGCCTGCCACGTTGACAAGATACTCTGCTCGAACCTCTTTGCCTTGGTTTGTGGTCATCGAATAAGCCCCTTGTCTGTATGGGGATATTCGCTCGACCTTGTATCCCAAGAGCAGCTTGCTGCCGAAGCACTGAATATCCTCTAAAAGTCCATTCGTAAATGCGCCGTAGTTTACCGATGCATCTTTGGAGCAATAGATTGCAGAGGCACACCGCACATTTGGCTCCATTCTTGCCACTTCATTCTTATCAAGCAATTGCAGTTCATTTTTTGTAAGGCCGTTTGCCAACCCCCACTCCATGTACTTATAGAGTCGGTCGATCCCCTCGTCATTGAGTGCAACCTCAAGGACGCCATCACGCTTAAACGGCATTCTCTTGTGACTGGAATAGTTTTGCCACATCTCGTAGCCAAGCGCTGCAGCCTTGGCAAAAGTCTTCTTTTTTATAGGGTCGTATAGAAATGGCGCGTGGACTTTGCCAGTATTCCTGCTGCTACTATGCTGCGCAATGTTCTTTTCCTGCTCTAGCAGCACTATTGATTCTGGACTTTTGGCGTGCGCCGATAGAAAGTATGCAACCGACATTCCAAGCACACCACCACCAATTATTGCGACCTTGCAGTCCACGTGAGGCATCAATCCATCTGTTAGATAAAACGTTTAATATTGATCTATGGACAGACACGGTGTATCTTGACTCAGCAGCAGGAATTTGTATCAGATCGAAGAAAAGGGCTGGACAGGCTGCCGGAGTTGCCCAAAGATAGCAGGCCAATGCTGTTGCTGTCCGCCGTTTACTCTGGCGAAGAGAAGAAAGTATACCTGAAGTTTTACGATCCACAAGACAAAATTATTTACCAATGGCGTGATCGGACAGACCACAAACCCTACTGTTATACAAAGATGGACTTTGCAGAGCAGGCTAAACAGGTCGCGCAAAAAGAGGCCAAATTCACACTCAAACAGGTCAAAAAACAAGATATCATTCTTGACAAGGAAATTGAAGTCCTCAAAGTGATTGCACCTGATCCGCTCTCAATAGGCGGCACCGACTATAGCTTCCGTGAAAAAGTGACATCATGGGAAGCCGATATCAAATATCATGAGAACTACCTCTACGATCGCGCGCTAATACCAGGCTCATATTACGTTCGAAAGGACGAGCAGATAATGCCATTTGAGTATCCTATTTCTGAGAAGGTGCATTTTGCACTAAGAAGCCTACTATGGGACAAGATAAAGGAAGCAGGTGAGGCAGGCAAGGAATATAGACAATACATCACAGACTGGGCCAAGTTACTCAATCAGCCAATACCGGAGCTGAAGCGAGTAGCTGTCGACATCGAAGTCGAGAGTGAAGAGGGAAGAATGCCAAATCCGCGTGACCATGACAGGCGCATAACAGCTGTTGGGTTTGTTGGAAGTGACGGTTTCAAGAAAGTACTCGTGCTCACAAATAACATATCAAGCGACGGCACAACGCTAATTCCTGAAGCAGAACCCTGCGCAACTGAAAAAGAGTTGCTAGAAAAGGCATTCTCGATAATCAATGAATATCCGATCATAATCACGTTCAATGGTGATGACTTTGACCTACCTTATCTCTATGCACGCTCGCAGGATTCCCGCATTGATCCTAACGGCATTGCAGTCCCAAAGGACAAGGTGCCCATAATGGTCAAAAAAGAGTCATTTATCAAACATGGGATGCAGGCGGAGCCGGTTGGAGTGAGGCATGGCATCCACATAGACCTCTACAGGACGTTTGACAACAGGTCGATCCAGATTTATGCTTTCAGCCGTGCCTACACAGACCATACCCTGAACGCGATCAGTGAAGCACTGTTGGGAGACTCAAAAATAGAGTTTGAGGGGGACATAAGTGACTTGCCCGTTCAGAGATTAGCAGAATATTGCCTGAAGGACGCCGACCTCACATATAGGCTGACCAGCTTTAATGACAATCTGCTGATGAAGCTCCTCGTCGTCATTGCAAGAATTGGCAGGCTGTCAGTAGATGATATCGCTCGCTTTGGCGTCAATCAATGGATCAGGGGCATCTTGTACTACGAACATCGCCAACGAAATGAGCTGATACCCAGCAGGAGTGAGCTAGAAAAAAAAGGTACTTCTTCGACTACAGCCATCATTAAGGAAAAAAAATATCGTGGTGGCGAAGTCGTCGAGCCTGTACCAGGCATACATTTTAACGTCATTGTCCTTGACTTTGCAAGCCTCTATCCTAGCATTATCAAAGTGCATAATTTATCATACGAAACCATCAATTGCTCTCATGAGGACTGTAAGGAAAACAAAGTGGAAGGTACAACCCACTGGGTCTGCAGGCACAGGAAAGGTTTGACTTCATTTCTCATAGGATCGCTTCGCGACCTGAGGGTCAACTATTATAAACATCTAGCAAAGGACAAGACACTTCCCCCAGAGGAGCGCAAGCTGTACAACGTGGTAAGCCAGGCTATCAAAGTCATTCTCAATGCCAGTTATGGTGTCATGGGCGCAGCAATATTCCCTCTCTACTGCCTGCCAGTAGCAGATGCTACTGCTGCCCTGGGCAGGACAACCATCAACAGAACCATCAACAAATGCAAAGAGATTGGCATTACGGTTGTTTATGGAGACACTGACAGTATTTTCCTCAGCAATCCAGACCAAAAGCATATAGAGCAACTGGTGCAGTGGGCTAGAGAGACGCTAGGTGTAGACCTTGAAATAGATAAGCAGTACCGCTATGTTGTATTCAGCGACCTCAAAAAGAACTACCTTGGAGTCCTATCGGATGGAACGGTTGATGTAAAAGGGCTTACAGGCAAAAAGTCACATACCCCGCCATTTATCAGGAAGGCATTCTATGATACCCTAGAAATACTTGGGAAGATCAGCTCGGAGAAAGATTTTGAATTTGCTAAAGAACAAATTAAGAACGTTATTCAAGAAAATGCCAAGAACTTGGAAGCACACAAGATTCCACTTGAAGAACTGAGCTTCA
This sequence comes from Nitrososphaera sp., assembly GCA_036519825.1. Classification (GTDB taxonomy): domain Archaea; phylum Thermoproteota; class Nitrososphaeria; order Nitrososphaerales; family Nitrososphaeraceae; genus Nitrososphaera. Next base: position 18,680 of record DATDKS010000033.1, read on the forward strand.
ACGTCACCATCAATAAATCATTGGGTACGTATGGCAAGAAGACGGGCTCGAAAACGGTGGACGGCAACAGCAGTGACATCTACAAAGGCCTTCCACAACATATCAAGGCTGCCAAGATGCTGGTGGACGCAAACAAACGCGAGGTTCGAGCCGGTGACATCATTTCATATGTGAAAATAAAGGCAGGCGACGGTGTGAGGCCAGTCGAGCTTTCCAATCCGGAAGAAATTGACACCGAAAAATATCTTGAAACAATGGAGTCGACATTTGAGCAGGTGATATCTGCCTTGAACTTTGACTTCAGATCGGTCCTAGGCAAGCCACGGCAACAGAGTCTTGACGAGTTGTTCTGGAGCAAACCCACCTCATAATTTATTATCAGCCGGTTTTGAAGATTTGCGTGTTGGACATACTTTCGCTCTTTATGGTGCCAGAAAGGACAAAGGCAGGTTATAGCTTCGCAGACATACCGGTCAGAATTTCATTCAGGGAATCAAACGTAGTTGTTTATGGAGTACCTCTTGACATCACCACCAGCTTTGGCAAAGGGACAGCGAGGGGACCGGAGGCAATAAGGCGAACTTCTGCCCTACAGAGTGAGACATTCATGCTCGATGAAAGGACCAATATTCATGACCTTGTCGACATATTTGATCTTGGAGACCTAAAGCTGCCCAAGACAAAGAGCATCATCAACATGCTTGACTATCTTGATTTGACAATCTCAAAGGTAGTTGCTTCACTCCGCAAACATAGCAAGATCCCAGTGATGCTTGGCGGAGAGCATACGCTATCATTCTATCAATTGAAGGCACTTGCTGAAGAAGAGCCAGTAGTGATACATTTTGATGCTCACCGCGACATGAAGGCCAACTATGAAAGCTTGAAGATCTGCCATACCACTACATTCTATCATTTGTTGAAATATATCCCAGGCGAAAACCTGATCCAGATAGGTATCCGGCAGACAGACAAAGAAGAAAACGAAACCGCTAGTAAAAGCGGTGTTACAACCTTTGATGCATGGCAGGTGCACAATGATATTGATACTGTTGAAAGGCATTTGCAAAAGGCGACTGCAGGCAAAAAGATCTACATTTCATTTGACATTGACGCCTACGATCTGCCATACGTACCCTGTACTGGCACGCCGGAACCATTTGGCCTCGATCCATTTCAGGTATTAAAATTGATCAAGGCGATAAATCGATCAGCTTGTCTGATTGGAGTGGACATGGTAGAGGTTGCCTTGAAAAATGGAGACTACCGCGAAGGCACGCTGGCGACACAGACATTGTATAGAATATTATCGCGAAAATACGCTAGACGAGAATCTGCGGCCTAGCTGACAGGCGCAGCGGAAGATTCAGCGGTAGGTAGGGCTTATCCCTTGTTTGCGCCTTGACTTCATTTATCAGATGATGCAGAGTAATCTCGCGCTGTTTGCCCTCGTTTCTGTCGCGTACGATCAGATTGTCAGAGTTGATCTCTTTGTTGCCAATGACTATAGTATAGCGCACCCATTCGGTTTCAGATTCACGTATCTTTTTGCCTACCGTCTCATCGCGGTCATCGATGTCGGCCCTTATTTGGTTTTCAGTCAGCTCTGCCAGTATCTTTTCGCAGTGTGCGACGTGCTCTTGGCTGACTGGTATTACACGAACTTGCGTGTGTGACAGCCAGAGCGGTAGCGAGGCAATGCCACCTTCTTTGGATATCTTGGCCGATTTTTCCAATAGCGCATAAATTATCCGCTCGACTGCGCCGGAAGGTGAGTTGTGCAGAATTATAGGATTCTTTTTGGTGCCATCTTCTTCAACGAACTCCACTTTATAGCGCGCCCCGTTCTCAACATCTATTTGATCGGTTGAGAGAGCTGATGCCTTACCAAGACCATCGATGAAATTGAACTCCCACTTGAGTGTGAAGTAGAAGAAGCGCTCCTTCCATGTTTCAACTAGCACAGGCCTGCCGAACCTGTTGATAAGCTCGGTGATGAAGTCTTTGTTCTCATTGTAAAAGTCCTCAGTGAACCTTATGGCCATTTCCACATCTTTGATTGTTAGACCAAGATCGTTGAGTACGCTTATTGACAGATCAAAGCGTTTGAGAAACTCCTCCTTTGCCTGATCCAAGTCTCTGCAAAATGCATGACAGTCAGGCATAGTGAATGCCCGGAGTCGGCGCAAGCCCACTAGCTCACCACTTTTTTCGCGCCTAAATGAGTATCTCGTCAATTCGTATAATTTCAAGGGCAGATGCTTGTACGATATATTGAAGTCCTTGGCCATCAGAAACTGGCCAAAGCATGCAGCAAAGCGCAAGAACAGCTGTTTGTTGTCTGAAGTGATGCTGTACTGCCTTGCAGGGAACCTGTTAAAGTAGCTCTGAAGCGAAGGATGCTTGGTGTCATACATTATGGGTGTTTCGACCTCGATTCCACCATACTCCATAACCCGCCTTGTGACATATTGCTCGATAAGCGACTTCATTAGCCTGCCTTTTGGATAATAGCGAATGTTGCCAGCATCTGATGCAGGTTCGTAGTCGGCTATCGCCAATTTCTTCATCAGCCGGACGTGTGCAGGCTGTTCATTGACCGTTCTGTTCTTTGCTGTTTCATAGTCTACCAGCACCTTGAGATTCTGATCCTGCTTTTTGAAGTTGTATTTGCTGACAGGCATCATCTGTCCGTCAGTCTGTAAGATGTACCAGAACGACTGTAGTTTTTCTTCATCCTTAAGTGCAGATGATTCCCTTTCTCTGTGCAAGGGGTCAGAGTCATTATGCTCTTCCTGCTTTGAAATCTCCTTAGAGTTCTCGGCCATTGGATGGCCTTTTACCTTGATGCTAAATGACTTTGTCCATCCAAAAGGAGCGCGGTAGACCTGCTTTATCGATCCCTTGGCGAAGCTCTCAACAGATTTGATCATATCTATTGCAAGAGCTGGAGGCGCAAGGTCAGAGCTCAGATGAGCGTAAGGGTATACTAACAGGCGGCTGCTCTTCACCGTGTCAAGGTATTTCTTTATCTCGTCGACTGCCATCTTGGCAACGCTTTCGTCATCTCTGTTCTCAACTGCTACAAAGGCTACCACCAGATCTTCGAGCCGTATCTTAGATTTGAGGGCGACTTCTTCAGCGTCCCTGATCTCTTTTTTAATCGGCTCATATTCAATAAAATCTGAATGGAGCTGCAGCAGTCGCATATCTAATCCTAATCCTAATCTTGTATCTAATTTAAGCCTATGATTGACAATATTGACCTCAATGAGTTTTTTGAACTGAGCTTAAGATGGTGGGGGAAGATAGTAGATACTAATAATACGGTTTGCCCATAAAACTGATTTGATTAGTCGTTTCCACTTTGTCTTCCTTATAGAACTTAATCAAACGCTTGACGATATCGTAAGGAAATTTAAATCTAAATATGGCGAGGGGATGTAAAAAAGTATTACCGAAAGTTGATGTGGCCGTCGAAGTCCCGCTCTGACAAACCCTCAAGAAGAAAATACAAGACGGAGAGCACTATTTCAATAGAGATGAGCTAGACGCAATCTGGGGGGATGGCTATGAGCATGGCTCGATAGATGTAGCATATGACATATATGACAAAGGCTATGCTGCAGCGATTTCAGATTTAGAGAGAGATGGTAGTTTAAAGTGCAATGGCTGATACCACGAATCATGACAAGCGTATCATAAAAGATAGGGATAAAGCGGTCACAGGTCGGATGGTATGCTTACAATCTTATTGTGAGCCTCTAGAGCGAGTGAAAAACAAGGAGGTCACGGGCAAGTCATGCATACTATTGCCCTGTTTGATTCAGCTTCAGCCCAATGTTAAATGTCCCTAGATACCCTGGGTCTTGTTTCGTAAGGTTGAACATCAAACGTTCTCCCGCATTGCTCTGCACTAATCCGTCAGTTGAAGCTCCATTAAAGATACCATCTTGATTATTTCTTACATCGCGGCTGCTGATCGTGTCAATGCGAAACAGTATCTTATCATTGACTCAACGACTTTTAAAATACCTCACAGATCGTGTTCCGAACGGCGTATTATCATTGTGGTGGATAGAGAATTTATGAAGAGTATGTGAGCTCTATTGGTTCTATTCCTAGCATAAATCAGAATTGATGCATAGCTCTGCGCTTATAGTAAATGGATATGATCCTGCAGATACAGGAGGTGAGGAACGACTAACTAAAAGGACTGAGAAATTTGTATGCGACATTTCTTTTATCAAAGTTGTTCCTACAGGATAATTTCCATTGATATGGCAGTCAATTCCAGTATCGTCTAGTCCTAAACATGCTAATACCAGCTCAATAGACTTAGAAGTTTTGTTTTCAATGGTACAGGTAATTGAATCCTCTGTACCTGGTACCATTTCTGCGCCTTCTTCATCACACTTTAGGGTAAAACCATCTCCTACTGCAGCAGAAGCATTTGCATAATTGTGTAATTCGTTTAGTGAAGCATTGACGTTATTTGTTGTTGCTTTCGAATGGATATCTGTCAAATTTTGAGTACTATTTTGTGCTTTGTTCTCTGTGTTATGACTACCTGAGGAGAGGATGTTGTTTTGTTCTTCTATGGGAACAGGATTTTCTCCGCCATTATTATACTCTTTATTGTCTAAAGATGCTTCTTCTTCTCCTAGTAATAATTTTTCTTTATCTTCGTGTTTGTTATCTTGTTGTTCTTGCTCTTTTTTATTACTCAAACAGTCTGGATCTACTCTGCTATCATTATCTTTCTCCTCATCACAAACTTTCTCTTGGTCTGGTAGACACGAATCTACCTCAGAGTCAAAGTGCTGTCCAAGTTCACAATCTTGTTTTACTTCGTCTTGTTTTTGTTCTTCTCCACTGTCTTGTTGTTCTTGCTCTTGTCCTACTGAGGAGGATTCCCTTTCACTATCTCCTCTATCCTGCTCTTCTTCTCTTTCCATAACAGAGTCTGAATCTTTTTTTCCAGTCTCTTCTTGATCTACTTCCTGTTGTATTTGTTCTTCTGCACTTATCGTTT
>DATDKS010000034.1:0-12005 GCA_036519825.1 Nitrososphaera sp.
ATGCTTATGATATATAGAGCGGCGAGCATCATCCCCACCTTGAGGCCTATTTCTTTTTTCATAAACATCGGTATGAGTGCGAGGATAGTGACCGTGGTCACCAAGATCATCTGGAATTGCAGAATTGGGTTCGCTTCGATGTTGGCATAAAAGCCTCCGTGATACATTGCTCCGAATACTGCCACAGCCAGCAGCAGGGTATTGTTAAGTATCTTTGAACCAAGTACATTTGCGACTGCTATTGATGCTCCCGCCGCTCCTTTCCTTGCAAGAAGCATCATCGAAATTTTCTCCGGCATTTCCCCGGCTATAGGGCTGATTATTACTGCAAGCACAATAACAGAAATACCTACCTCAACAGAGAATCCTTGAAGAGAATGTATGAATGGCTCTGCTCCTAAAAATATGCCGGCTGTGCCGGCAGAAAAAGCCAACACGGCCTTTATCATTTCCTTGCTAGGCCCCTTTTCCTGCAGGCTTTCTTCAATATTCATGACTTTGTGGGCCGGATGATTGCCGACGTGTTTCTCTTGCTTTATCTTTTTTACCACCTTTTTTTCAGCTCTCATCTCCATTAAGGCCATCACAATGTAGGCTCCAAACATGGCGGCAAAGATAAACCCGTCGATAAAGTTGTAGCCGTCTATGAACAGAGCTGCACTTATGACCGTAGTTGCGAGCAGGAATATCTTGTCGAGCTTGAATGTGGCAACGTCCACACCTTTGAGCGGTGCTTTTGACAGACGGGTGGTGGCTATAAGAAGCATTATTGAGAGGCCTAGTGTCATCATCAGAAGGTTGCTCCCAAGGCCTGCCCCTATTGCTGCACCGTAAAAGCCTCCAGCTGCAGCATAAATGACTATGGCGATCTCAGGAAGAGTAGTCGCGATGCTCAGCAGCGTCCGCCCTATGAATTTTGCACCATACTTTTTTGAGAGATGCTCGGCCCCGTATGCAAGTAGAAAGCTTGCTACAGTAAGCTCCGAGAGCCATAAAAGCATCGTCAAAAGGTTTTCTGCCAAACTAGTGGTGCTAGTCAGCGCAGGCTAAATATAAACTAGTTAGCGGACCAACAATCTTCTAAATCTTATTTAACTTTCTTATTGCTAACTCTTTTCGATCTTCTCTACGAAGCGAATTGTATAGCAGTTAATTTGTAGTAATGCGTATATCTTATTGATTTGATTGCAAATATTGTTCACATTAGTCTGAACGCTCGAGGAGGAGGCGAGCGTCTAGCAGTCGCCACAATAAAGGCGATTTCATCTATGGGTATGGATGTAGAGCTCTCCACAATAGAAAAGCCTGACATGGCGCTGATACGCAATGCCTATGGCACAGGAATAGATGGAGATGTCAAAAAGATAAGAACACTCAATATCCTCGAAAGATTTAGCCCCCGCAGTTATAGCGTCACAGTAAATACCCATGGAGACATGCTTCCCTTTTACCACAAGGATTTCACCAAGAAGAATGCGATCACGTATTGTCACTATCCGCTTGCAAGTTACATGATCGATTGCGGTGACCCAGATTACTCGGGCGTCTTACAGAATATGCGTCTTTTAGGCATGCCGCCGGAAGTCCAGAGTCGATACTATGATGCAGCTAGGAGTGCTTACATCAAAATGATGTTAAACTCTACCGTGCTTACCAACTCCGAATTTAGTCGCAAGGCGATCTTTAAGACATTTGAAGTGGATTCGATTGTCTTGCATCCTCCTGTGGATGTAGATATTTTCCGTAAAGCATGCCTCGCATCAAACAAGCGCGATGACTCTATCTTGGTGATCTCACGCATTCATCCGGGTAAAAGAATAGAAAACGCTATACATCTTGCCAAATTGCTCCATCAAAACAAAGTAGGCACATGCATGAACATTGTAGGAAATATGTCACCCGACGGCATTGGATACTTCAATTATCTGAGCGATCTTGTAAGGCAGTATGGCTTAAAGGATTTTGTCAGATTTAAGATAAATGTCAGGTTCGATAGGCTGCTTGATCTCATGCGCAAGTCAAAGGTCTACGTTCATCCGCTACCCGGAGAGCCATTTGGCATGTCTACTGTGGAAGGGATGAGCGCTGGCATAATCCCAGTCGTTCCAGACATAGGAGGGCATACGGAATTCGTTCCAACAAAGTACCAATTCCATACCTTTGGCCAAGGAGTACGAGCCGTAACAGAGGCACTTGCTGCCCCTGCGTCAGAACGAATCCAGTTAAGCCACTCAACACAAAGGTACTCTGTTGCAAACTATGTCAAGAAATTCCAGGAAATACTGGTCGAGGTTATGGATATAGCCAAAAAACCTTTGGAACCAAACCCTGTCATTTCACTTTCAAAGAGACTACCAGAATCCATGACTGCCTGACCTAGAGAAATCTAGTATACACATATGCGGTGTCAAGCATCTGGTCAGTGGTCCAGAGCGTCGGCAAGGTGATGGTGCCTATTAGTTTCAGCCCAAAGCTTGCAATGACACTTCCCCACCCCCAACCGCTCCGGTCTCTTGTGAGAGACTTCATGACATGGCTTCCCATGAAGTTAAAGCCAGCACTGTGCTTTAGCTTCTCAACGGATAGTACCTGCCGGATGACGCTGTCTGCAAGCATCTCTCCCATTTCTGGCAGCCCAGAGATAAAGAATATAGGCTTTGACAGATCCAAGCTGCCATAATCAAAGCGCGTTGCATCTGCCCTTATCGCATTATACTTGATGCCTGTGCTGGATGACACTGCATCTTGCAATTCCACAAGCTTGTAGTCGATCTCTATGCCATATGACCCCATTCCCACAAGACTAGCGCAATACGCTATTCTGCCATCGCCAGAGCCAATATCGACTAGCTGGTCAAACCCAAGCAACTTTGCTTCTAGCGCAAGCGTAAAGGCAGATAGCATCCATGTAGGGTAGAATGGTTGGTAGCTTGTGTCATATTTTTTACTGCTCAACCAGTAGTCATTAATATCGCCTTCGTAAATTCTGCATGCAATTCCAGAAATCTCTGCATCATGTGACTTGAAGTATATAGGATTGGCAGTTGCAAACCTGTGTAACGAGTCAAGCATTTCATTGTCAATGGGCAAAAATTTGGAGTAGGATAGAGGTATGATTTCAGTTAGCAGGCTTCTCGTCATTTTGTGGGATCGTACAAATTCTCTCTTCAGCAGGGCTACTGCTTCTGGGAGGGAATCATCAATTGTCATTTATTTTTCTCTCAGTAAACTGATTCTGCACTTGGGCGCAAACCCCTTCTCATGCTTTCATGGCCACATTCTTTACAACGATAGAGCTTTCTGCGCTTATAGGTGTAGATGGTCTCAGGATCCTCTACAATTTCGTGACGTGTCTTTACCATGCACCGATCACAAAAGCGAAGCTCTGTTGACAAAATAGATATCTGTGAGATAATTAGCTGCACTTTTGGATATATGTTTTTGCTCATTTGATCCTCTACGAAAAAAGAAGCCTACTCGAAGTTACTTGCAATGATATATCTTCTGTCCCATCTTTATTATTATTTCTCGATTAGAATTGATAGCGAAAAAAGGGTTGTCGGTCAATATGCTACAATAGCAATTGTTGCATACGAAAAAATTGAGGACAAATCACAATTCATGGTTCGAGTTGTGCCTTGCTAGTTGCCTAAGGCTTTATAAAAAAGCAAATGTTTATGAGTCAATGAACTGCCAGGACTCTCCGTAATCATGTGGTCAAGTGTAGTGTTGTTTGTACTCACTTTTGCTGTCTTTGGACTATTGCTGGGATTCGCAACAGTTTACAATACAAATCAAGATGGGCAGATAGACGGCGCCACAATACGAGAAAACGCAAGTGCTAATATCACACAAGGCAGTCCGTCTAGCAACAGCAGTGACATGAATGCAGAAAGCGGGTAGCAAAAAAAGCACCCAACTGGAATTTCTTACTTTCTCAGTTTTCTTGCCAAAAGGTCTGGAACTTCTGCGGGGCGCTTTGCAACTGGTACGTTTGCCCTTGAATAATTGGCGATTTTTGATTCTGCCGAACCATAGTTGCCGTACACTATTGCACCAGCATGGCCCATTCTCTTCTCCTTTGGAGCTGCTCGTCCTGCAATGTATGCAATAACAGGCTTGATGAAATTTGTCCTTATAATGTACTGCGCCAACTGCTCCTCGGCGTCTCCGCCTATCTCACCTACTACAACAACTGAGTCAACATCATCTCTGTCTCTGACAAGGTCTAACGCTTCAATAAGATTTGTGCCATTGATCGGATCACCTCCAATTCCAAGGCACAATCTCTGCCCAAAGCCCTTAGTTGTGAGGTTGTATGAAACATCATACATCAACGTTCCGCTACGGGAAAAAACCACCGTGGTCCCTGACTTGAAGGGTTGCGCGGGCATGATGCCCACCTTCATTACCTCAGGCACAATAACGCCGGGAGTGTTTGGACCAATCATCCTTGCACTATTCTTTCTTGCATATTCTAAAACTTTTATTGCGTCTCTGATCGGAATATGCTCAGGTATTGCAACCAGCAATTTGATACCGCTATCAATTGCTTCAATTGCAGCCTTGAGGAAGAATGGTGCAGGAACAAAAATTCCAGATATTTGTGCACCGGTGGCCTTAACAGCTTCATCCATGGTGTTGTACACAGGCGTACCTTCAAACTTCTGTCCTCCTTTGCCAGGAGTTACTCCTGCAGGAATGTTTGTTCCGTAGGCCTTCATTAGCCTGGTGTGGGTCGATCCGTAGCTGCCAGTGATTCCCTGTATTATCACAGGCTTTCTGCCAAAGTCCTCACCTCCGTCTGTCCCAATAAGGATGTCAAAAATGTTGAACGTTTTTTCCACAGTTGTTGTCATCTTGATTACCTGCTATTGTTATTTACCGCCGATACTGCAGACTGTATTGCCTCCTCTACTGTATTATAGAGCTTTGCCCTGCTGCCTTGGAGCATATCCCTTGCCTTCTCCGAATCAGCTCCGGAGATCCTCGCAAACACGGGCACATTCATGAGGTTGTTCTTGTATGCGTCCAGCACTGCCTGCGCTACAAGGTTGGTCCTCACAATGCCCCCAAAGAGGTTCACGAGTATCGCTTCGACTCTATTGATCTTACTTATCACTTTTAGTGCCTCATAGATGGTCTCCGTGGTGGCTCTTCCACCAAAGTCCAAGAATGCTCCTGCCTTGCCTCCCGCGTCTGAGACCATGTCAAGAGTAGACATTACAAGGCCTGCTCCGTTACCAATGATGGCTATGTTTCCATCAAGCTCTACTAAAGAAAAGCCGCTAACCTCAGCTTGCTTTTCAAGTTCCGACACATACTCGTACTTTTTGAGCTCGGGATGCCTGAACATTGCATTATCATCGATTATCACTTTCGCGTCAAGTGCCATGAGAGAACCATCTTGTAAAACCGCGACAGGATTTATCTCTGCTAGCTCCGCCTCCTTTTCATTTATCAGCTTTGATAGCTTGGTTGTAAAGTCAACAAAAGAAACGACAGTTCCTCCTGTCAGACCCAGTTTTGAAGCAACCTCCTCTGCCTCTTGAGGAGCTAGACCATCGATTGGCACGTCAACCATTACTTTACTTCCTGCATTTTCGATTTCAATGCCGCCTTCCGCGGAAGATATTAGCGAGTAACACCGCTTGCTCCTGTTGAGAAAAAGTGACAGGTACAGCTCTTTTTTGATCTCGGCCATTTCTTCAAGTAGGATTCCCCGCGGAAGTTCTCCCTTGACTTCTTTGTGCAAGAGCTCATTGAACTTAAGCTCCATTTCGGCTTCACTTTTGCACTTGACAATAGCTCCCGCCTTACCCCTACCGCCGACTGTAAGCTGCGATTTGATTACAAGCGGATATCCAAGTTTGTTGCCGCCCTCTCTTGCTTCTTGTATCGTGTGAGCAAGGTGTGACCTTGGTATCCTGATTCCAAATTCATCAAAAAGCTCCTTTCCTTGATATTCTAGCAATCTCATATTTTAAGCAAACAATCAATTATCGCTATTTATAAATCAAATTCCTGGCTGTTTTGCAAGTATCAAAAACTACTGTGTGTGCTATATCAGGGTTCAGTTACATGAGAAGAGACATCTTTTGAATTTCTTTTTCAAAAAACTTGGGCCGCAACAAAACGGAATTGAGCCAAATAATTGTTAGTACAAGCTTGCTTCAGTTCTCTCGGTATATTTTCTATGAATAAGAGGGAATGAAAAGAGACTCCTTATACGGCGTTTCTTTACTATACTTCATCTTCTGCTCGTAAAGAGGGCTCTCCTCCTCCTTTTTTGAAGCTTTATCGGTGTGAGAACATCTGCCGAGGGTAATGAATCACTTGTGTTCGAATACCGGTAAACCACTAGAATAGCAGGTTTATGATCTGTCTTTGAATCATCAGGACGATCGTGACGGCTACAACAGGCCAGGATCTATTGTCAAAATTCCGAGAGCAAGCTATCATGAAGATATCAATGCTGCTCAGCCTCTATGCCACTATGTCAATTGGTCCTGTCAATAGATGGCGCTTATCACTGCTCGTATTTCTGTCCTGGATTTCCCACCATAACTTGCCCTTGATGCAGCCGCATCTTTGTTATTGCAAGATAAATGAGCGAAGCGGCAGCAAGGCTCGGGATTGTTGCACCTATATCTGGCAGCTGCGGCACGTAGATGGGGGAAAGGGGAGATAACATGTAGTTTAGCAGTGCCCCAAGAGTCCAAGCAATAATTGCAGGCACTCCAATGCCTAGCTTATTTTGGTGCCCATAAAGCATCTGCTCCGTGTATTTTTGCCTCTTTACTATATAATAGTCTGTGAGCACAACTCCAAAAAGTGGAACAAATATTGCTCCTATCAAAAGCAAGAATACTTCGTACTGCTGGACTGAAACCAACATTGCTAGCATAGTACTGAGTGCAGCGAACCCAATAATCAGGTACTTTTGGCTAATCTTTGGAAAAATGTTTTGTGTTGATACCGACGCGGAATAGACATCTGCAAAAGCGTTGTCCGCTTCATCGACTATCAAGAGCAGCATCAGAAATCCAAAGAACATGGCCTGTATGGCAGCCACAATGGCGAGGACGTCAGACGTTCCAAGCAGAACGCCTCCAAAGTAAAACAGAATATTTGTCATTGTAAAACCAATGAAGGTTCCCCATAGCGCACTTTTGCTTTTCTTGGAAAATCTGTTGTAGTCAGCTACAAGCGGCATCCACGACACGGGCATGGCTATAACAAGGTCCAGTGCAGAAAAGAACGACAAGCCTTCTCCTTGTGACGAAATAAGAGCAGTGATGTCTGTCGAGTTGATCAGATTGATAATTATTATTGCTGATGTCCCATATGCTATCCATAATGCAAACTTGCCGATCCACTGCCTTACTACATTAAGAGGTCCTGCAATTCCAAGAAGTGCAACAAGAGCTCCAAATATTGCTGCCCAAAAGTAGTAAGGCATCATACTGCCGGTCAACATATCTGCTGCTCTTGCCATTATCATTATTTCAAATGTCGTCCATCCAACCAGCTGCAGGATGTTGAGTATTGCAGGCAGGTAAGAGCCCCTGATTCCAAATGCCGGCCTCATCGTTACGAGTGACGGTATGCCGTGATCGCTTCCTATCTTGCCTGCCAAGGCAAGCAGAATCGACCCTGCAGCCGACCCGACAATGATTGCAAGGATGGCATCAAGAAAGCTCGCTTCGGAAAGAAAGGAGCCGGCAGAAAGAACTAGCAGCCCGACACCCAGGCTCGACCACAGAATGAAGTAGTCTAGTCCGCCAAGCATCTTGTGCTTGTCCAGCACTGGCTTGATGCCCCACTCGGGTATCCTTAGCTGTACCAAACTTCATCAATCACAAAAAAGCTATCATCAATAATAGTCTATTGTTTGAGGATCCTCTGTATATTAATGAACATCTCTGATGACCGAACACACACCTATTTTCATGATATGTTCTATAGTTTTATTATCTCAATTTTGATCGAGCCATTAGGCTCCTTATTTGCCGTCGAAAAAGGCTTCAATATAGTCGATCTGAAATTCGTATGCGTCGTGCAATGGGTTATTATCGATTTCCGCACTTGTAGCTGCATTTCTGAATATTGTAATAATATATTCAAGGGCTTACCAAGAGTGCAACTTCACCTGAAGAGATCTTCGGCCAGTTTGGAGATAATGTATGATCAAATTAGCTCTTGAATTCATTAAAGTCCTTGACCCCTTTGTATAAACGGCTACCAGGTCCAATAATGAAAGAACTGAATGGTCCGACTCTTTCTGACATGACCTGATGGCTGCAAAGTTCAATCAAAGAAATAAGTAATAGATCTTGTATTATCGTAATACAACAAAACAGCCTTGATTATCCCATCTGATATTGAAGAATTTGTAGCAAGAGCAAGAGTTGCAAGATTGGCAACAATAGATGCGGAATTCAAGCCCCACTTGGTGCCAGTAGTCTTTGTATTTGACGGTAATAGTTTCATTATACCAATAGACGAAAAAAGAAAAACGGCTAAACCTGGGGAATTAAAAAGGATAAGGAACATACAGGATAATCCTAATGTTGCTCTTCTTATTGACAACTATAGCGAAGATTGGACAAGATTGACCTTTGTAACGATACAAGGGAAGGCATCGGTCGCAGGCAAAACAGAAGAGAACATTCAGGTGAGAGAAGCTTACAAAAGACTCATGACAAAATATCTCCAATATCAAAAAGTGGGTGTGGGTGAAATGTGCATTATAATAGCGCCGGAGAAAGTAGTGTCATGGAGCAATTCCTGAATTTGAAACGATACATTTTTTGTTTCCGATGATGAGTTTATTATCTAGCAAATCTAGCAAGCTGTTTTGTTACGTCAATCATCTTTTTCACATCTTTGCCTGTTGGAGAGAAGGCATAACCAAAAATTATGTGCTCTGCTCCCATTGCTTTGATTCTATCTATGTCACTTCCAATTTGATCAATGGTGCCACTCATTGGTGATCTCTGTTGGTTGGGGGAAGAATCTCGATAAGAAGAATCTAGAACACTTGGATATGACAGGACAAAGATACGGATATTTGATGGGTCCTTGTTTGCCTTTCTTGCACCTTCTCTTAACCCGTTTATTGCCTGTTCTAGTTGTTCCAATGGTCCCAATCCCGCAATCGGTAACCAACCATCAGCATAGTTTACTATTCGAGGGAAGGTCTTTGGACTGAATCCCGCAAGTAGTATTGGGGGATGTGGCTTTTGCACGGGCTTGGGGCCAATTTTTGAAGCTGGTACATTGTAGAATCGACCTTTAAACTCGACCACGTCATCACTCCATATTCGTTTCAGCAGTTGCATATATTCGTCTGCTCTTGCTCCTCTATGTCTGTAGGGTATACCAGAAACGTCATACTCGTCTTTTGACCATCCAATTCCGATACCTGCAATAACCCGCCCACCCGATAGAACATCAAGTGTGGCAAATCTTCTAGCCAGTGTAACAGGGTTGTGAAAAAACATATCAATTATGCTAGTCCCTAAAGAAATTCGCTCGGTATTGCCTGCCAAGTACGTGAGCGTCTCCAAGGGATCAAGTACACTCTGGTATTCAACTGGTATGGGAGTATTAGGTATTCCTCCATAAGGTGTCTGGGGGTTGAGTGGCCATAGAAGGCGTTCTAATACCCATGCAGAATCAAGTCCTTCCTTTTCAGCCTCCTTTCCGATATATAGAAGATTTTCGCTTGTTGCTAATTCTCCAGTTTGTGGCAAGAGTATTCCAACCTTCATAAGAAATACGAGGAGAATAGCCCCGGTGGAGTATTAAAGGAGTTTAAGAAATGGTTCTGAGGATTTTGGAAGTTCTTTGTTAGTAGTCTGTTTTCAGGTGGACAAACTACAGATTTGCATTAATTCTCTCCGATGCCTCCGAAGAATTTAAGCATAATCAACATGTATATGCTACATCCCAGCCCAATTGGGCTTTGCAAATAGAGTCAGATTCATGACTTTAAATTATTTCTACTACTCGTACTGGCAAGGATGTAGCAAATATCTTGATTCTATGATGTTTGTTCTTCGAACCTAGCAATGTTATAGTCATAAGTTAATCTTCAAATATAATAATAGAAACCGGCATATCGCGTAGACCAAATAGGCGCTTACATGGTCTTCGAGCATAAATCATGAAGCAACATTCCAAGAAGATCATCTGAATTACTACGATTGATAAAATTGGTGCAAGAACAAGGTGTGCCTATCTATGATAGACCAGGAAAGATTGAAAAGCCTATCATCTTAACCATTCTAAGTTGAAAATCGCACTATCAATTGCCGGCAGCGACTCAGGGGCAGGTGCAGGAATACAAGCTGACTTAAAGATGTTTTCTGCACTTGACGTGTATGGATGCACTGCGATAACTGCGATAACGGCACAGAATACAAAGCAAGTAGCCGAAATATTCGAGATAGCACCGTCAATGGTGGAGCAGCAGATAAGATCGGTCCTGATAGATATGAAACCAAATGCCATCAAGATAGGTATGGTGTACAGCAGCCCGATAATAGACGCAGTCTTCCGTTCACTTAAAAACACATCCAAGATTCCCATAGTGCTGGATCCGATTCTTGCTGCTGGTACTGGCGCCAATCTACTCCGCGCCGAAGCATTCAAATCATTTGTATCACAACTGATACCATCATCCACCCTAATAACCCCAAACAGGATGGAAGCTGAAAAACTTGCGGACTTGACTATTAATACAGATAGTGATGCCCTTAAAGCTGCTAGAATGATCAAAAAGTTGGGAGCAGAAAATGTCATTGTCAAAGGCGGCCACTTTGGGTCTGCACATGTGACCGACCTACTGCTCGACAGTAAAGGCAACATCATCAAATTCACAAACCCTCGGCTAGAGATAAAGGAAGTCCACGGTTCTGGTTGCAACTTTTCCTCAGCAGTCACAGCATATCTTGCAAAAGGCATGAAGCTTACAGAGGCATGCAGAATGGCAAACGAATACGTCCATGCTGCCATTAGAAATGCAATAACAATAGGCAGGGGGTTGCCCATATCAAACCCGCTTTCCGCCGTTTATCGTGATGCCAGTCGCTACCGTACTCTGGCAGAACTACAACTGGCAGTAGAGCAGGTCAGCATGCTTGAGGGCTTTTATATGCTCATACCTGAGACTCAGTCCAATTTTGCTTATGCTCTTTTGAATGCAGTCGACATATCAGATGTGGCAGCAGTAAGAGGAAGAATAATTAAGATCGAGAATACTACTGCGCCTGCTTCATACGTCAAGTTTGGCGCCTCCAGCCATGTCGCATCGGCTGTCATTACGTACATGAGTGTCAATCCCGACTTCAGATCTGCAATCAACATCAGGTTGGACGAAAGGATTGTCGATGTGTGCAAGTCATTATTCTCTGTGTCAAGCTATGATAGGACCAAAGAACCGAAAAAGATCAAAAGAAAGGAAGGGTCAACTGTGGCGTGGGGAATCCTTGCTGCGCTTTCAAAGAATCCCTTAGCTGATGTCATTTATCACAGAGGGGATCTTGGCAAGGAGCCGATGATAACTCTATTTGGAAGGAACCCTGCAGAAATCGTGGAAAGAATTAAAAAAATACTGAAAAAAATATAGACTTGCATAAAAAAGATCGTCCTACCCATCACAGATTCTAAACCGTCAGGAAAAATGACTATCCTAAGAGATGGTCCAATGGTCAAAAAGTTGTTTGCATTGCTATGACTTTATGCCTGCGTGCGAAATAAGGGGATAATTGTCTGACATGAATCAAAGATCGTTTCGGACAAATAAGGACCATTTGAGCTAGCAAGCTCTGCGGACAACTTTGACAAAGTGTAACTCTACATATAGCATATGTTTTGAATCAATTTTTGGAACCCTTAGTAGCTAGTCCATTAGGCCTCTTGTACATTAGTGCTTTACAGTAGGATCAGATTGATTTCTTACTAGATCCTACCTTGTCTTATGCCATCTGCTCCACACC
>DATDKS010000035.1:0-19057 GCA_036519825.1 Nitrososphaera sp.
CATTCATTGCATATGGTCTTTGAGAATAGAAAGTTGAGTGAGTAGAATCTGACCCTGCTGCAGGACTCGCAGGCACGCATGTCTGTATTGTTATCGTATTCATGAATAAATAATGTATTGCATAGTTAACAATATTGAAGAAGCTCAGATTTGTTATCACTGGCAATCCTGGTGTTGGCAAACACACAAGCGCTAAGATAATTGCAGAAAAGATCGATGCGGAGATAATTGATATCAACAACGTTGCAATTGACAACAATGCCATTGGAAAGAAGACTGACCGCGGCTTTGATGTTGATGTTAAAAGGCTAGTCAGTCGGCTTGAGAAACAGCTCAAGGCAAAAGGAGATTTAGTGCTAGTGGGACATCTTGCTCCCTATGTGTTAAAACCTGCAGGCGTCAGCTTAGTAGCAATCCTGCGCAGGTCACCATATGAATTAGAAAAGACTCTTAAAAAGAGAGGCTATAGCGTGGACAAAGTCAAAGAGAATGTTGCAAGCGAGATCTTAGGTACATCGCTCTACGATTCACTGAAAACCTTTGGCAAACGTAAAGTTGCAGAATTTGATACGACGGGCAAGACTCCAGAAGAGACTGCAGATGAAATATTGACTTCGCTGCGGAAAAAACCAAGACTTCTAGGCATAGACTGGCTCATGCTTGTATCAGAAAACGGAGACATGCATAGATTTTTCAAATACTAATGTTTCATCTTATTAATTAGAGGTAAATTTCCAATGGGCAAAGCACATGTGGCCGATATGACTGTTACAACAAAGACTGGCAGCAGAGTGCCTAGCTACTGGATATGAAGGGAAGTCAAAATAACCTACAAGAAAGAATACACTATGTGTCTGCAGAAGATGCGTGCATGGATGTGCTGTAGTCGGGGCGAAGTAGTGTCAAACAATATCGTTATATGTACTAACAGAAGCAGAGCTATGCAATAACACTTACGGACATATACGTCGAGCAAAATGCATATTTGAATTGACAATGAGCAATTTGTAGAACTATTGTAATGATGAAAAAATATTGCAAAGCGTGTGGCTCAAGATATTGTTGTTATTAGAGAAGCTTAATGTAAAAATAAGTTATAAAGAGATCATGCAGAGCGACTACTGCAATACGCACGCACGCACGCACGCACACACAATTATATATTAATATCACGCGGAGCATGTGAGAGCTCTATAAAGTCACATTAGAGCGTCGGTTATGCAGGCTACAACACAAAAAATTCGTATATATACCACTCGACGATACGGATTAGTATGGCTGCAGTTGTAACACGCAAATTTGGGGAGGAGGCTCTTCAGTTCCTTGGAAAAAAGGTCTCCGTGGAAACTTCCGATCAAAAAATTTACAGGGGCACGCTTGCTGGAATAGATGAAAGACTTGATGTTGTGCTGGATAACGTGGAAGGACAGGGGATCCTGAAAGTGATCATCAATGGCTCATTTGTCAAGGAAGTAAGACTGATGGAAAAACCATTTGACTTTAAGGCACTTGCAGAGAGACTGTCAAGAATTTTCCCGGGTCTTGTCAAGATACGAGAAGACGTTGGTGCAATAATCGTCATGGACAAGATCAAGGTGACACAGGCTGGCATCGAGGAAGGCTCTGGGCTTGCTGCAGATAGGGTAAAGGCTATCTATGACGAATTCACAAAGGAGTCAAAGAAGTAGTTGTGTTTGAGATCAGGTACTCAGATCTGGCAGGTCGCATAGGAAGGCTTCAGACTCTGCATGGAACTGTTGAAACACCAGCCTTTGTGCCTGTAGTGCACCCGGTAAGGCAGACGGTCAGCACGCAATTTTTGAAAAAGATGGGCTTTGATCTTGTGATTACAAATGCTTACATCACTCTCCGTCATTATGGTGAAGAGGCACGGAGAAGAGGAATACATGACATCATTAATTATGATGGAGCTGTTATGACCGATTCAGGTGGCTACCAGGTGCTTGAGTATGGTTCTGTCGAAGTTGAGCCAGCAATGATGGCCCTGTTTGAAAATGACATCAAAAGCGACATACCCATCCCCCTTGATAGGCCGACAGGCTATGGCCTTAATTATGAAAAGGCAAAAGAGTATGTTGGGATTACGCTAAAAAATGCAATAGAGACCCTGTGTGTAATAGGCAATAACACAGGCGCGATATGGGTTGCGCCTGTGCAAGGAGCCGAACACTCTGATCTTGTTGAACATTCTGCAAGGGAGCTTGACAAGATGGGTTTTCAGCTAATGGCACTTGGCAGCCCTGTTGAACTGATGGAAGCATATGAGTTTGCTATGCTTGCCCGCATGATAGTATCTGCGAAAAGAGTGGTACCTGCAAAGCCAATTCACCTTTTTGGGGCCGGCCACCCGCTTACTATCCCGCTTGCAATCTCACTTGGCTGCGACACTTTTGATTCTGCTTCTTACATGCTGTATGCGAAGGACAACAGATACATGACCCCAAATGGGACTGTTAGGCTTGGTGAATTGGCGTACTTATCATGCCAATGCCCGGTTTGCTCATCGCATACACTGCAGGAATTACACAAGATGGAAATGGATAAGCGTATCATTGAAATTGCAAAACACAATCTCCATATCCTTAAGGCTGAGGTGGAAGCTGTCAAGCAGGCGATAATGGACGGCCGGCTGTGGGAATATATTATGCAGAAAGCGCGAGCACATCCAAAGCTAATGGAGGCGGCGCAGATTTTCAAAGATCTTGAAATGCTTGAGGACGGTACACCCCTCTTCAAAGAAAGAGCTATTTTTTTTTATGATCCAATAGACCAGCATAGGCCCGAGGCCAAAAGGTTTAGGAAGACGGTTGCAACATTCCAGTCGTCGAAGAAAAAACTAATCCTATGTCCTGAAGACGAAATCCACCCATTTTACTCTACTGGAACTTACAAAGATATTGTAAAGAGACTCCCAGATTCACAGATCTGCAGCTACAGTCCGTTCCTCGGCATTATTCCAGCAGAAATATCAGATGTTTTTCCGGCATCGCATAACCTTGCCACAAGGTCAGACTATAGACCCGAAGACTATCCAACGTTTATAGAATCGCTAAAGGCATTTGCGTGCAGGTTTGAGGATATAGCAATTGTAACTCCCAACGATTTCATGATACAGGCTACTAAAGCTGCAAGGCTAAATGCCCGTCTTGTCGACAATATTTCTGCGCTTTGATATACGCTGATGCGATCAGGCTCCAAAAAGATATTGCGAAAAAGGTAGTAGTGGCAGAGGATGACTTTGAGGAGATAAGTCGTATTTGCGGAGTTGACATTGCCTACAGTGCCAGCAGCAACGCTGCCTACTGCTCTGCAGTGATTATGGACAGAAACATGCAGCAGCTTATCGAATCTATCGATGTGCAAACTAGTGTGAAGTATCCTTACGTGCCAGGACTACTGATGCTACGAGAGGCTGAACCCATTTTCTACACACTCAACTTGTTAAAGAACAATTATGATCTACTCCTTATTGATGGCCATGGGCTATTACATCCAAGGAAATGTGGACTAGCCTGCTACATCGGTGTAACCCTTGACCGACCCACCATCGGAGTTGCGAAAAGCAGGCTGTGTGGAACGGTGCGACCTGATGGGTTTGTAGAGCTTGATGGCGAGATTCTAGGCTATGCGATTAGCAAAAAATTGTATATTAGTGTTGGCCATAGGATAACTTTGAAAACTGCAGTTGCATTGGTAAAGGAACTTGGTATTGAGCCACTGAGGCTTGCAGACATTAATTCAAGAAGGAAGAAGAAAAGGGCTTTGGGATTAGGCTTTGACAGTCACATAGATTAACTTTAACTTCTCGATGTTTGGTTCCTTTCCTGTAGGTATTAGTCTTTTCTGCCTTGTCCCTTGCTTGTGCTCATAATACATATAATTTCACATTATACTAGGAGATTATAAAATGCAGGATAGACACAAAACAAGTTAAGGTTCTTCAAGGGGTTAGAAAATAAATAAAAATGTAAAAAAGGGGAGATATGTTGCTGGTGGTCGTTTCCGACTTAACCTTCTTCCCAGCCCTTGTCGAACACACCGTTCTTGTGCAGAGGGACTGGTTGTCCTGCGGTGTACTCCATTGGCCTCATCCAGAAGATAGCATGTGTTGGGCAAACACCTAGACAAGCGCCGTCTGAGATACACCTTTCTGGATAAAAGACGAACGCCTTACCCCTCTTCCATCCTTCGACTGGTTTTACCCTGAGAACATCTGGACCGAGTGCAGTGCAAATCTCTACACAGAGTGCACAGCCAATGCACCTTTGCTCATCTACATCCGGGAGTATAGCAATTGGCATCTATAAATCACTTAAACGTCAATATCGTTCGAAACTATTTAAACCCTATGTATGCTGCAAAACGCTGTTATAATATATACACAAAGAACAGCTTGTGGGCTAATTAAATAATAAATATTAATTAAGGAAAATAGAAGAGGAACTTGTTTACTTTTTGTTCATTCTGAGCACATCTACTTGACCACTGTGTAGCCAATCCTTCAGCTCATCATGCGTTGGCTTGGCGTCGTGCTTGCCTGCCAAATGAAGATGCAGAAGAACATAGTTAATTTGGTTGAGCAGGGGCTTGTTTGATTCGTCGCCTTTGCGAGCCTTTTGCTTCAAGTCAGCTGGAACAGTATTCCACCAGTCATCAAATTTTCTAACCATACCAACAATCTAAGAACTGAACTTATTAATGGTTTTCGTTTCTTGCAAAACACCGTTATACAGTGATGCTATAACTTCTGCAACCCATTAGAAATATAAGGATTAAGAAAAAAACAGCAAGCTTGTGCCCTTCGCAATTCATGAGCTGCACAGTGCATATAGAGCCTACAGGCAGTTTCTGGATTGCAATCCGCCTCTCCACCACGCGCGCTATATCTTCCCTTTTTTTAGGGGTTCGTACTTCGCATACCGTAAGGTAGATGTACTTCGGACTGTAGCGATTGCAAAGGCAATTTCTGCCAATCCAAGCTATGTCGATATCGGGTGCGGCTACGGCGATTTTCTCGATAAAGTGCGACAGCTCTTGCCTAATGCAAGGGGAATAGAAAAACATGGAAGTATTTTTTATACATTTCAGATTTCAAAGCCTGATTACATTAACCTGATGTCTGCGGAGGATTTGTCGGAGTCAGTCGATGTAGCATTTGTCGGCTGGATGGAGCCAGGACAGGACTTTCGTAAGTTCGTAGCCAAATGCGCCAAGTGTGTTATTACAACCTTTGATACTGGCGGTCAGTGCGGCATAAACTGCGGCTGCGAATACGAGGAATTTGATTTCCAAAGGGTGGCATGGTGGAGAACGCCGTCGTGGATAGATGTAAACGGAGAGCTCATGAACCGCTACCATACTCCATCACTTGACTCAGGTAAAAAGGAGCAGTTAGCAAAATTGCGCACTGCCCACAACTTTTGGTATGTGTATGCAAAGCCTGAACTTGCGGCTAGGATCGAGGCAGGCTTGCAATGGTGGTTGAAAAAAGTAGAAGATCCAAATGATAGGTTTGATTTTGAGTCTGTCCTTGACGAATGCGGCTTCCACTACATGGAGGAGCTTCCCACACTTGCAAACAACAAGAAGGTATGGGAAGTGAAGTTTGATTAAATGCCATTTAATCTTGAAGATCTGCGCAAGGCTATGCATGAGCTCGTCCAATTTATGGCAAAGACAGGGTCACCAAACCATGAGCGCTACATCTTTCCCTTTTTTAAAGGGTCTTACTTTGCTTATAGGAAACTCGATGTACTGCGCACCGTCGCTGTTGCAAAGGCAATCTCAAGTAATCCAAAATACCTCGATGTAGGATGCGGCTACGGCGATTTCCTAAAGCATGTGCGGAAGTTTATTCCAAGCGCTGAAGGAATCGAAAAGGACGCGGGGATTTTTTATGGTCTGGGCGTTATCAAGCCGGATTATATTAGCATTGCCGATGCAAGTTGGATAGATAAAAAATACGACCTTATTTTCGTGGGTTGGATGGAGCCAGGTCAGGACTTTCGTAATTCAATTGCTCTTAGCACTGATATTATAGTCACGACACTTGATCAGGGCATCAGCTTGGATGCTGAATTTGACGGTCATGGCTTCCAAAGGGTGGCATGGTGGAGGACTCCTTCATGGGAGGATGTCAACACGGAGCTCATGAATCGGTACTATACTAAAATACCAGACAGCATGCGAATCGAGCTTGCCAGGATGCGGGGAGCCCACAACCTTTGGTATGTGTATGTCAAACCACAAAAAATCGGGAGTGTCAAAGCAGCGCTCAAAAGGCAGCTTGCAGAAGAATCACCTTCCAATGATCGATATGACTTTGAATCCGTGCTTGATGAATGCGGATATGGATATTTGCAAAAGCTGGAAAATCCTGCAATGCTAGAACCAATGTGGCAGGTGCAATGGAATTAGCAAGATTTAAAGCGAGTATTGCTGAGAGCTCTATATAGTAATAACAAATTGAAAGTTAAGGTTTTGGGAGCGGCGAAGGAGGTCGGCCGCTCGGCATTTCTCGTCAACTCTGGCCACACCAACATACTGATGGACTATGGAGTCCTGCTCAAACGTGAGCCCATTTTCCCAATGCACGTTAAGCCCAAGGAAGTTGATGCTGTAGTCATCACCCATGCACATCTTGATCACTCCGGCTTTGTTCCTTCGTTGTACCTATCCGGCTCGACAGAAATTCCTGCGCTTGGCACTCTTCCAACTTTTGAGCTTTCCGAATTGCTTATTGAAGACATGATTAAGCTCTCTGGGTTTTATTTGCCGTTTGAATACATTGATGTTATGACGATGCTCAAGAACTCCAAAAACCTGCAATATAGAGAACCCTACCTGCTAAATAATGCCAAGGTTACTCTCCACGAATCAGGTCATGTCGTGGGTGGCGCAAGCATTGTAGTAGAGGAGGAAGACAAGAAACTATTCTATAGTGGTGATATCAATACTCGGGGCTCCAAACTGTTGCGTCCTGCAGACCTTGACTTTGGTGAAATTGATCTAATGATAATTGAGAGCACTTATTCGCAGTCAGAACAGCAACCCCGCGAAGAGGCTGAAAAGGAGCTCATTGAATTTGCATACGAAGTCATAGAGCGTGGTGGAACTCTTTTTGTCCCATCTTTTTCAGTCGAGCGCGCGCAGGAAATAGCATGTGTGCTCAAGGCCTATAATTTCAAGCATAAAGTCGTGATGGACGGCATGGCTCTCAAAGCAAATCAGATAATGAGTCGCCACCCGGCATTCCTCAAGGATGCAGAAATGTTCAGACGCGCAGTAGGTGAGGCTGAGTGGATACAGGGCTGGAGCAGGAGACGCAAGGTGGTAGGAGAGCCATGCGTAATAATTTCTCCTGCAGGCATGCTGGTTGGAGGTTCTGCAATATTTTACACACAGCAGATAGCCAACAGCGAGAAGAATGGCATTGCGATTGTATCATACCAAGGTGAAGGGACACCTGGCAGAATGCTCTTAGATAAGCGTGTTGCCAACTTTGATGGCAAGATAACTAAATGCTACGCAGATGTCAAGCGCTTTGAATTTTCCGGCCACAATAGCAGGAGCGAGCTTTTTGAAATCTTGGATCGTATCAAAGGCAACCCAAAAGTACTGACTGTGCATGGCGATGGCCCATCATGCATCAAGTTTGCCGAAGAGATAAAGGAAAAGTATGGCTATGATGCTCATGCGCCCGTCCAAGGCGAAGTGGTCGAGGTTTGATTATCAGGAATACTGACCCTTACAAGATGAAAAAATGTGTATCATGCAAGCGCAATATTGCACTAAATGTGAAATACTTCACCTATCCACTTTCCCTGCAGCAGATCTGCATAGATTGCGCAGAAAAAGAGATACCGAAAACTATTGAATTATTGCAGAAAGACTTGGAGAAGATAAGAGAGGAAAAAGCTAGATGCTGATTGTATTTTCTTTTTTATAGGCACTGGGGGGCTCTCCATACTTCAATCTTGCTGCAGGGCTGGCTGCAGGTGTCGGCGTTCTTGATAAGAATAGTGCTCAGGATATCGGCTCTCTGGTTTTCGAGATTCCCCCTATTATGCCTATGATTCTACAGATGCTTTTGTGAAGAGAAACGCCATAACCTTTGCCCTTCCACTTCAAGTTATTGACGTGAGGGAAGATAGACATCACGTATAACATCTCCAAGAATCACGATATGCTCAAGGGTTCTGACTGATTTAATTTACATACTATCCTTAGATTACTCATGATTGCTACTCTAGATATAGGCATAAGACCAGCTCATTAGCTGGAAGCATTCGCATACACAAAAACTAAAATATGACTATTCGGGCTTTTCCCTCTTCACCCATACTGTACGTCCCTTGTGATCTAATAGATCAACTGAGCGCTCTAATAGCTTTTTCCGGATTTCATCTGCTTCTGCGAATTTTTTCTCAGCCCGCAGCTTGTTGCGTTGTACTATTGCTTCCTCAATTTCTTCCCTTTCTTTTTCGCTAGCTTCTACAATTTTCAGTCCCAGAATATCCATTATCTTGTTTAGAGTTTGCAATGCGCCATCAGCCATATCTTTTGTTAGCTTGTCTGCTGCAATATACCTATTGAGCTTCGTTGCAAGCTTCACTAACTCTGCAACTGCGAGCGATGTATTCATGTTATAGTCCAATGCAGCTTCAAAAGCTCGAATCGACTCATCGCATATCTTCTGCACAGAATCAACCTCGCCACCGCAGCCGACTGCAAAGCGCAGTTCATAGGCGCATGTCTCTATTTGGCGCCAGTGTTGGATTGACTCTTTTAGCAATTCGTCAGTATAATCAAGAGGCTTTGAATAGTGTGTTGAAAGGCAGTAGAGCCGGAGAGGATTTGCTCTCCATGTTTTCAGCGCCTGCTCTATTGTAACGATGTTGCCAAGGGACTTGCTCATCTTTTGAGAATTGATGGTAACCATACCGGTGTGGATCCATATCTTGGCAAACTGCTTGCCTGTGTATGATTCTGACTGGGCTATCTCATTTTCATGGTGTGGAAAAACTAGATCGTGTCCGCCGCCATGGATCTCAAACGTGTCGCCGAGATATTTACGTGACATGGCTGAACACTCTATATGCCAGCCTGGCCTCCCATCCCCCCAAGGGCTTGACCATACCGTCTCATCTGAATAGAACTTCCAAAGTGCAAAGTCAAGTGGGTCCTCTTTTGAGGGATCGATCTCTATCCTCGCGCCTGACTCTAGCTCTTCAACTGATTTTTTTGATAACTTGCCGTAGCCGGGAAATGACTTGATTCTAAAATATACCCCATTGAGCGTCAAGTAGGCGTGTCCTTTTTTCATGAGGCCATCAACTAGCTGGATCATTTCTTTGATGTGATCAGTGGCCTTTGGATAGTAATCTGCCCGCATTACATTCAAGCTGTCAAAGTCATTGAAGTATCTGTCAATGTATCTACTTGATATTTCCTCTGCCTTCTTGCCTTCTGCTTTTGCGCGGTTAATTATCTTGTCATCGACATCAGTAAAGTTCTGTACAAAAATTACTTTATAGCCTCTTGATAGCAAGTATCTGCGCAAGACATCAAACATAATGATTGTTCGTGCGTGCCCAATGTGAGAGTTGTCATAAACTGTGACTCCACAAACATACATCCTCACCGTGTGATTTTGCAGGTTTAGCTCCTCGGCTTGCCTGCTGAGCGTATTGTATAATTTCACTATCGCGATGTGGGGTGGGCTTGACCCTGTTTTTTACTTTGCGAGGCATCGATGTAAATATCGTTTCCTCTAATGTCTACATTATACGTCATCAGCTTTACACCTTCAAGGTAGTCAAGCAGCTCTCCGGTTTTAACGTTGTAGTGCCACGAATGCAGGGGACACTCGACGACTTCGCCGTCTATCTTCCCAGGAGCAAGCGAGCCGTCCTGATGGCGACAGAGTGCCTCAATTGCATAGTAGTTGCCGTTTGCATAAAAAAGCGCAATTCTTGTGCCATTGACGTAAAGCTCCTTTCCGCTGTTCTCTTTAATTTCACCCCGCTGGGCGACCTTGACAAATGTCAATTACCATCTGGTTGTAATCAATCTGGCTATAAATTGGTTATTAGACAACCACCAAATTACCTCCGCCACATCTAAATATCTCCCCCCAGTGTTATACCAATATCAATTCCGGCATGACTTCGTCATACAGACTCATGATGGCCGGTGTTCTGGCTCTTTTGATTTTTGGCATAGCTATGGCCCTTTACGGATACCAGCAGGCCGTTTACCCTGTCGACAGTGCGCTTGGATACCTGAAAAGGGCCCAGGCTGCCCAAACTCCTGAAGATCTGGCAAGCTTTGTGTCAAAGGCGAAGATGGAGCTTCCGGAGAGTGGCAATCCCGTGTGGGCATTTCCGACTGCAAAAACAGACTTGGAACTCATACAAGAGAATCTTAATGACATGGTAGTCCGCGCCAACTCAATAGCATCAACGGAGCCATACAGTACTGAATACAATTCGGGCATGTTGGACATTCATGTGTCGCTAGAGACAATTCAGCAAGACATGACCGATGCAATGCCGTACCTCTACGTCAGTTTTACCAACATCATCCTAAGTGTAGTGTGGATAGCTATAATACTTGCACTCTTTGCCATCATAAGAAGAGGAAGAGCAAGGTTCCGCGAAGAAGAGTATGAAAACCAGTAGCTTTTATTGTGTATTTTATCATTCATAAATCGTGGCTGGCAAAATAGCGGATGGCAACCTTGCAGAAAAGGGAAGACGATCATATGAGTGGGCCGCCAGCCGCATGGGGATAATTGAAAAGATAAGAGCAAGGAATGAGAGCAGTCAGGCGCTGACAGGTTTTCGACTTGGCTTTTGTCTTCACATTACAAAAGAAACATCAGTCCTTGCGATGGCTGCAAAGAGTTTGGGTGCAGACATCGCAATTTGTTCAGCAAATCCCTTGTCGGCTCAGGATGACATTGCAGCTTTTCTGTACAACATGGGGCTGAACGTGTACGCTTGGCGCGAAGAGACAGAATCGGAGTATCAGCAGTGCATCCGCAATGTACTTGCATTTAAACCGGTCATAATGACTGATGACGGAGGAGACCTTCACTCCATGGCCCATCAGCAAAAGGCAAAGGGCATAGATGGTGGCACCGAAGAGACAACG
This sequence comes from Nitrososphaera sp., assembly GCA_036519825.1. Taxonomy (GTDB): domain Archaea; phylum Thermoproteota; class Nitrososphaeria; order Nitrososphaerales; family Nitrososphaeraceae; genus Nitrososphaera. The sequence goes on from DATDKS010000035.1 coordinate 11,179, forward strand.
TCAGGAGTTAAGAGACTTGTTGCATTAGAAAGGGCCAGCAGACTCCTTTATCCCGTTATAGCGGTCAACAATGCGCGTACAAAATACCTTTTTGATAACAGACATGGCACTGGACAGAGCACACTTGACGGCATACTGCGCGCGACCGGTATACTATTGGCAGGCAAGAAGCTCGTTGTATGCGGCTACGGCTGGGTGGGCAAGGGCGTAGCAACTAGGGCAAAGGGAATGGGCGCTATAGTGACTGTCACCGAAGTTGATCCTATAAAAGCAATTGAAGCCAAGATGGATGGATTTGAGGTAATGCCAATGTTAGACGCTGCTTCTGCCGGCGACGTTTTTGTAACATGCACGGGTCAGACGTGCGTGATAAGGAAGGAGCATTTTCTTAAGATGAAGGATGCTGCCATTCTAGCAAACGCTGGCCACTTTGATGTCGAGATCGATACTAACAGCCTTTATGCCATAAGCAGCTGCCAACCGGTGCAGATTAGTCCAAATATTGAGCGCTTTGACGTTAATGGAAGGAGATTGTTCCTACTCTCAAAGGGAAGAGTGGTCAACTTAGTTGCTGCTGAAGGCCATCCTCCGGAAGTGATGGATCTGTCATTTGCCAACCAGCTCCTATCTATTTTGTACATTGCAAATAACCATGACAAGATGGAAGTAAAAGTGCATAGCGTACCAGAGCAAATAGATCAAGATGTTGGAAGTTATGCACTTGACTCAATGGGCATCAGAATAGATCAAATGATAGAGGAGCAAGTGCGCTATCAGCACTCCAGTTAGGTTAAAATGCTGTGCATTGAATGCAACTATAATGCCGGATAATAGCAATAGCAAAATCAAAAGCGCAATCATTACAAGCGCGCTCCCTTATGCAAATGGCGAGATACATCTAGGTCATATAACCTCCACCTACCTACCGGCAGATATTTTCACACGCTTTTTGAGACTCAAAGGATTGAAGGCTTACCATATCTGTGCTACTGATGATTTTGGCACCCCTATATTGATAAGAGCAGAGAAGGAGAAAAAGAGCCCCAAAGATTATGTTGAGTATTGGAACAGACGGGATAAAGAAGATTTTGAATCAATAGGTATTTCGTTTGATTTTTTTTACAAGACAAGCTCTAAAGAAAATGTCGAGTTTGTCCAGTACGTTTTCAAACAATTGCGCGAAAACGACCGCATTTACGACCAGAACGTAATTCAATTCTACTGCACCTATGACAACAAATTTCTACCCGATAGATATGTCCTTGGCAGATGCCCTTACTGTAATGCAGAAAACCAGTATTCAGATTTGTGTGAAAAGTGTGGCCGCGTCCCTGATCAGATATTGGATCCTAAGTGTGCAATATGCGGCAGGCCGCCTGTCAAAAGGGAGAGCAAGCACTACTTTTTCCGTCTGTCAAGCCTTGAAAAGGAACTGAAAGAGTGGCTCTTGTCAAACCAGAACCTGCAACCAGACGTCAAAAACTATGTCATCAATTGGATAAATGAAGGCTTGCAGGATTGGGACATCACCCGCGACCTCTCGTGGGGCGTGCCAATACCCCTGCCCGAGGCAAAGGGGAAGGTGTTCTATGGCTGGTTCGATAACCACCTATGCTACATCTCGTCGCTTGTCAAATTCGAAAATGATAGGGGAGGTAACGGCAAGAGATTCTGGAATGAATCGGAAATTTACCATTTTATTGGCAAGGATATTATCTACCACCACTACCTCTTCTTGCCGGCAACACGTCTTGGCATCAATTCAGAATACAAGCTTCCAGACTATATCCCGACAAGGGGCCACCTTATGCTGCAAAACCAAAAGATATCAAAGAGTAGAAGCTGGTATATTGGGCTGAAGGATTTCACTTCCGCATTCAACGCTGACTATTTGAGATTCTATCTTGCATCTGTAGTTACATACTCGCAAGATGATCTGAATTTTGACTTTGATGCATTCTATGAAAGAATAAACAATGAGCTGATCGCTAACATCGGCAATTTCATAAATAGGGCCCTTTCATTTACGCAAAAGTCATTCCAAGGTATAGTGCCCGAAGCCACCTTCCGTCCAAGCATAGATGAGCCACGCTGCATTGACGATATGGTAGAAAAGGAGTTGGCGGCAGCGGTAGATGAAACAGGCAGGCTGCTGTTAAGCAATGAGATAGACAAGTCGCTCAGGAAGATCCTAAAATTTAGCAATTACATGAACCATTATTTCCAGATAAACTCACCTTGGGCAAACAAGGATACTTCAAATAGAACAGTCTACATTTCCGTGAACGCAGTACGAAGCTTAGCGATCCTGCTTGAACCATTCATTCCCTTTTCATGTGAAAAGATATGGGCCCAGCTCAAGCTTGATGGCAGCGTTCACCAGCAGGCGTGGGAGTCAGCTAAGGACATCAGAGCAATTCCTACAGGCCATGAACTTGGCAAGGTAGAGCCGATCTTTCGCAAGATAGAAGCAAAGGAAATAGAGCAGTGGAAGAATAAGCTAGGCAAGCCACAATGACAAGACGTGGACTCATGCTGGGACGTTTCCAGCCTTTCCACAATGGTCACCTGGCACTTACAAAGCAGATTCTAACCCAGTGCGACGAGCTCGTGATAATAATCGGGAGCGCGCAGTTCAACTTTATCGACATGGACCCTTTCAGTGCCGGCGAGAGGCTGCTGATGATACATGATGCATTGAAAGAAGCAGGAATTGATCTCTCAAGATGCTATATCATACCCGTTGCAAACGATGAGAATAATGCTAGATGGCTTGCCTATCTACGGTCAATGGTTCCACCATTTGATGTACTTTACTCGGGCAACGACTTTGTAAAGCACCTTGCGCTCTCTCAAGACTCCCGCATTGCCATTAAGGACCCTATCTTTGCAGAAAAAGATGAGTGCAATGGCACAAACATTCGGCATCTCATTAAAGATGGTAAGCCATGGGAGCATCTGGTACCCCCAGCGGTCGCAAACGTAATACAGCAGGTTGGAGGTATTGTAAGAATAAATATGCTGGCCCGCTTGGATAGCAATCCACAGAGGTGGTAGTGTAGGAGACGTGGTAAAGGGTCAGAGAGCATGCCCTGTCTGCGTGTCATGTGGTTCAAAGAAGTTCAAAGTGATAGATAGGAAAGAAAGTCAGGTAATCGTTGAATGCCTATCGTGTGCCATGCACATCACCGTGTGATTAAAGATGCAAATAACCAAAAACACTATCATCTAGATTGCAACAGTGAGAATGAGAATGAGTCGGCTGCAAGTTGGAGATAGTGAAGGCCTGCCCTCCATAGCGCCTATGAAGGCTTAACCTGCTAGAGAAGTATCCAATCAACCACAATTGATGGTGTGACTAGTTCCTGCAAAAGCAAGTCGATTAATCCATGGAATTACCATAATAGTAACAGATGAAAAATACATTCAATGTCTTAGGCGTTGCGGGTAGCACTCGGCAGGGTTCATACAGCACACGGGCACTCAAAATTGCACTCGAACATGCCAAGAAGCACAGCGCAGAAGTTCGATTACTAGACCTCAGCACAATAGTATTGCCCCTGTACGACCCAAGTGCCCCAGCGTCAAAAGAGGTAGAACGTGCAGCCGAGGCCATAGCTTGGGCTGACGCCTTTATCCTTGCATCGCCAGACTATCACGGCTCAATTTCTGGCGCCCTTAAGAACTTCCTAGATCACTTTTACGAAGAGTTTGCTGGAAAAATGTTTGGTTACATCGTTGCATCCCATGAGAAAGGCCTTACAGTTATGGAACAGATGCGCACAGCTGTGCGCCAGTGCTATGGATGGAGCATGCCCTATGGAATATCGACAAATGGCCCGCAGGACTTTACAGGTCAGGAAACAGTGAATACAAAATTGTCAAGCAGGCTGCGGATGATGACACGCGACCTAGTGGTATATGGTAGGCTGGTCAGAGATCAATTTATGCACGATTTTGGTTCTAATGAGCCTGACACGTTTGCAGCGCATTACAGGCCATAAAAAGAGTAGGGTTCACACAGGGCCAAGGCTAATCTTTGTCTTCTAGTGTGTAGAATAGCTAATTCACTTCCTGTCTAAACGACGCCAAATCATCAATGCTTGCATTCTTTTCGCGGGATGCAAATGCTTCAGATTGAGCACTGCTGACCTGCATGCTTTTACATAATTTGTGCCATTGTCCGTTTCGATTGGTGCTTTGAATCTGCCAATTGTCCGTTGCGAGAGGTAGCAAGAAATTGTAGGGTTGGCTCGTTACCTACATCATATATGTGCAGGGGATGCAAATTTTATGTTTTTTCTAAGGGAAGCAGTTGGCATAGCCTGTGGGCCTGCCTGCCACACCACCATTTCATGCTACTTCAATCGCACTTTTTCCACATTTGTTCAAGGAGTGTGACTGGATTCTAGAATAGCCGGTCAATTTACCTGCTACCCTCCAATATAGTAGCGTGATACCCGTTCCAGAAGATGTCCTTATTAGCGCAGTTGAGAAAGTAAGCAAGAGTGTAGTCAACATCGCAAGTGTGAGGATGCTACATGACCAGATGTTCAGGATATTTCCAGTAGAAGGAGTAGGCTCAGGGGTAATCATAGATGAAAAGGGCTACATCCTTACAAACAATCACGTGATCGACGACGCAGAGCGGCTCAAGGTGACACTGCCAGAGGGCAAGGTGCTCAGAGGAAAGGTTGTCGGAAGCGACGAGGCCACCGACCTTGCAGTGCTCAAGGTAGAATCTGAACAGCAGCAGCTTCAAGCCACACAACTTGGCAACTCAGATAACCTAAAGACGGGTCAGATAGTGATTGCAATCGGCAACCCCTTTGGGCTCACTGGTGGACCCGCAGTAAGTGCAGGCATAGTCAGCTCATTGAATAGAAGCATACAGACAAGGAGCGGCGTGCTCGAGCTAATACAGACAGATGCTGCCATCAATCCAGGCAACTCAGGTGGACCACTTGTCAATACTAAGGGAGAAGTGATAGCTATCAATACTGCTAACATGCCGTATGCACAAGGCATTGGATTTGCAGTTCCCATCAACACTGCCAAGTCAATATTGAAAGAATTGATAGAAAAGGGTAAGGTAACTCGACCATGGATTGGTGTTGCGTCAATGAAGGTTACCCCACAGCTTGCACGATACTACGGACTCCCTGTGACTGATGGAGCACTCATCGCAAGAGTTGAGCCTTACAGCCCGGCTGATGATGCAGGACTGAGAAAAGGAGATATTATCGAGGAAATCGATGGCAACGTCATAAAAGACCCTTCAGAGATCGCTTCGTACGTGCACAAAAAGCAAGTAAATGACCAGCTAACTATAACTATCAATCGCTATGGGCGCCAGTTTCAACTCCCAATTCCGGTCGACGAGCGCCCATAAACTTTTTATCAAAACACTTTTGAGCGTGAGCGGCAATAATCATTCCAGTGTCTGACTATGATTCAATGGATGAGCTGATCAAGGAGATTGAAAAGGAAGAGGCAGCCATAGTGATTACGAAAGACATCAGAAAGTATAGAAAACCTGTCACTGTGATATCAGGGCTTCAGGACAGAAAAGATTTGAAGGAAATCACAAAACAGCTAAAGACCAAGATTGGTACAGGAGGCACATTCAAGGAGGGCCAGATAATCCTGCAAGGAGATCATCGAGAAACGGCTAAGAATCTATTGGCTCAGATGGGCTTCAAGGAAGAGGCAATTGAGGTGTACTAGTAGCAATTTACTTACCTGCTCTCCAGATGATTACTTTATACTTTATATCATGAAGGGGCGCTTGTAATATGCAGGTGGAAAGCGACATTCCGGCTGAATCAACGACCCTCAAGGATGGGAACCCTAGAGAGGACTTTACAGCGGAAAAGCAGATAATCAACGGCAAGGCGGCAGCGACTGCGGCTCAGATCTTAGTAGAAGAAGAAGAAGAAGAAAATAACTCACAGGATTCGATTAGCGCTGCCGATTTCCACAACAATGATAACAAGATTTTAGCACTGCTGAATGAAGCTGGATCGAACTACTCATTCAAAGGCTTGATGCGTAAGCTGAACCTCCATCAGCAAAGCTTGTCAAGGGCGCTACATAGGCTAGAAGAAATGGAGTTAGTGGAAAAGTCTCCGATAGGTTATCGGCTCAGCAAGGCCGGTGCATCTGCAATGTCAAGGATCGAGTTGTTGCAGCAGCAGCTGCAGCAACACAAACCAAAGGGCAGAGAATATATGCAGTTACTGCAGACATATATCCCGCTCAACGTCAAGGCGCCAGAAGTTATGCGCCACTTGATCGGCAGGTGGTTTAAGAACCTTAGGTGGATAGGTATGATAAGAAGCGATACAGGCTATACACTGCAGTGGACGAGCGATGATGGCTCCTTCCAAATCAACCTTCGATTAATTGCAGACTATATTGTCATCGAGACCAATGCATCCACTGAAAAAGAAAAAGTTCAGGCGATGGTAGGATCGTATACCATCTATGAGCAGATAACAAAGGTGATGCAAAGCAGGCTTGATGCCTACGTACTGGATCACCGAGATGCTAGTGCAGTCAATTAGCTTGCCCAGATTCCATTATCAGGGATGGTGCTTTGCTGGATTTGATAGCACCAGCCATAGTTGCAACAATGATAGAGGCAGTAAGCGCTATGAATTGAATTTGTCCATGTATTGCTCTTAGCTATAAGATTTTTTGTTTAACAAGATCTTCTATGATCTTTTGATTAACCCTTTAGTAAAACCGTCTGGTTTTCTATCCTAGATGCCCATTTGCCATTGCCCGAAAACCTTGAATTGTCATTCAACCTAATTGCTGTAGGCTCTATAGACCTGCACGATCCACACAAACCCCAAATGGAAGTGAGGGGCAAACGGTTTGTTGACACGCTAAGCGCTCTGCTAACATATGCGCTTCATTTATGAAGAGCTTAACGAGGACAATAGGAGCTGTGACTTATTTCCAGTAATACGGGTCAATTAATCTCCTATCTTCCTATACTACTATCAGAAATGACTACAATCGTTGGTATCAAGACCAAGGAAGGAGTAGTACTGGGCTCTGACAAGCGGGCAAGTAAGGGCTTTTTCATTGGCTCAAAAATAACGCAAAAGATAGCCAAGGTAGATGACACACTTGCAGTGGCAATAGCGGGACAGTTATCAGATGCGGAGTATTTGATTAAAGTAGCCAAGGCAGAGCGCAAGCTCATCGAGTTGCGGAGAGGCTTTCCACTCACAACCAAGGAATCAACAAGATTGATCGCAAACCTTGCGTACTCAGGCCTAAAGAACTATCAGCCCTATTTTGTGGAACTGCTAGTCGCCGGTGTTGACCAAGAAGGTGCGCACGTCTTTGCAGCAGATATGAGTGGGGCAATAACAAGCGAAGATTTTGCCTCATCAGGCTCCGGCTCGCCCATTGCCTACGGAGTGCTTGAGAGTATGTACTACAAAGAAATCACAAATGAACAGGCTGAGGCTGTGGCTACAAAAGCAGTAGCTGCAGCGATGGAGCGGGATCCTGGCTCCGGCAACGGTATTGAAGTGCTTGCGATCCCTAACCTGTTGGCAACAGTGGAGGTGAAAAAGTAAGAGATGGCGGAAACAGCAGGTGGAGGAGGAAATATTGCTGCTGCAGGAAGGTACCCTTACTACTATGGGCCAGAAGGTCGGTTGGTGTTAGTTGATAGTGCCCTTGAAGCAGTAAATAGGGGATCAACCACAATAGGAATCAAGACACCAGCATTTGCTCTCCTAACAAGTCACATTAAGCCTGTCAGGCCTCTGATAGACCCGGCAGAAAAGATATTTGTAATCGATGGTCATGTGGGTGCAACTGGCTCAGGATATATTGGAGACATACTGCAGCTGAT
>DATDKS010000036.1:0-12864 GCA_036519825.1 Nitrososphaera sp.
ATATTTAGAATTTTTATATGCTCTGCACTGCATAATATTTAAGAATTAGGTAATGTAGGCATCTCTATGGTAAAAGGATTAATTTTTACTTTTTTTGGGAAAAACAGAAAAAATAAAGCTCAAACAAGAATTCCTATAACAGCAGTTGCAGCGCTGCTAATAATAACAATTATGCTTACAGGAACAACAACTGTCGTAAAAGTATTTGCTGGCACATTTCCTGGACTGAATGGACAGATAGCTTTTAGCAGCGATAGAGAAGATGACAACTATGAGATATACGCCATGCATGATGATGGCAGTAATGTGACTAGACTTACAGATGAGGATGCAGACGATTTTGATCCTAGCTGGTCACCTGATGGTGAAAAGATAGCTTTTGCCAGCTTTAGAGATGGCTTGGACAACGAGGAAATCTATGTTATGAATGCTGATGATGGCAGTAATGTGACTAGACTTACAGATGAGGATGCTCTTGATAGAGAGCCTAGCTGGTCACCTGATGGTGAAAAGATAGCTTTTGTAAGTAATAGAGATAGCATAGACGATAGCGAGAGCGAGGAGATCGACAACAACGCGATATACTCTATGAATGCTGATGATGGCAGTAATGTGACTAGACTTACAGATGAGGATGCATTTTATACACACCCTGGCTGGTCACCTGATGGTGAAAAGATAGCTTTTGTAAGTAATAGAGACGGTAGCGGCAACGAGATATACTCTATGAATGCTGATGATGGCAGTAATGTGACTAGACTTACAGATGATGATGCAAATCATTTATACCCTGGCTGGTCACCTGATGGTGAAAAGATAGCTTTTAGCAGCAATAGAGTTAGTGGTGAGAACTATGAAATCTATGTTATGAATGCTGATGATGGCAGTAATGTGACTAGACTCACAGATGATGATGCAGATGATAGAGAACCCGAGTGGAGTACAAATACGTGACCTCATGGTAATGGTGATGGCAATGACGACACTTAGCGCAAGAAATAGATAGATGAACTACGCTCTACTGACAAAAGCTGGTAGTAGATCTTATTTCTCAAAGCATAAAGACAAGCCTCAATGCAGCTTTGAAAAAAGTATCCCCATCATAAGCGATAACAATCCGAATAAAGATAAGGCAGCACATATCATGCTCGATGCTTCATAAATTAGCAGGAAATGCCAATGAGAGAGGCGTGATACACTGACATCAGATCAAGCTGATAACTAAGAATGCAAGGAAGACTATTATTAATAAGACGTTGGACTTCTGCTATAAGAATATGAGACTAAGAGGAGTTAACGCGGAGTTGGTGTCTCGAATTTGTGTCTAGGGCGATAACCTGCTCGATTCAAGCATAGCTGCATATGTTCCTATTTTTTATAGCTATTAGGAACGTTCTCTTGAGCCTGCAGTAGTGCCTCGAAATATTGGAGTATTTTTAACGCTTTGTTTCCCACCGGTCCTATAATTCAGTTTCAGATTAAATCGCAATCCAAAATTGAAAGTATTGCAAATTGTGCATTTGACTGTTAGAAGCACAATGAGGACATGAATAATTAAGTATGGACTGAATGAGAGTTGAAACGTGTTCATCGACGGTAACGGGACTAATAAGAATGCGCGGAGGTCGTGGCTCCAACTCCCACCCAGTCCATTTCTTACTATTCTAGAAATACGGTATTAAGATGAGCTTATTTTGACTAATTGTACTACAAAAACTCTGGAGTACTTTGGACAGATATATAGAAAAAAGGTTAATAAATTGTCTTTTAACGTTCTGAAAAACATGTTATTTATCAGAGTAATGAATTATGATATGAGTAAGGTGCTAGAATGCTAGAAGAGCGTGGCAGATTTTTTTTACCGGGTCAATGATACCCAAAGAATAAAGTCAACTCCATGAATACTCTCAATATAAATGAAGGCATTAAGATCAATAACTAGAGCTAATGAGAAAGTAGGAGGAGAATAAACTATAATATGACTCTGGATACAATTCAGAATAGAAGCACTCGTTATTGGTTTGGCTGCGAAAAGTGTAAGAGTCCAGCAGTACCATTGGTCATAGTACCGAAACAACTTATCATCTTATGCGAAGACTGCTTTTTACAGTATAGTAAGATATTCCCAGTTGAAGACAGGGAGTTTGTGTGATTTGAAGGAAACGAATGCTACTGAAGTCAAAAAACCATCAATCGACCTGATGCTTGAAGAAAAAACCAGCAGCAATAACCACCTAAGACGAGAAGGTGATGTGACTGTAGTCAAAATCGAAACCGCGATCAGTGCATTGGATAATAGCATAGAGAAACTCGAAGCAAAGCTATCATTTATAATTACGTCGTATGATCCCCGCAGAGATTTATTGTTTCAATATGAGAAAAAAATCGCTACTGTCAAACGAGAGATAGAGTCTGCAATGGAAGAGAGACTGAGGTTAAGTAGGCTGAGTAAGATGGGTGTTATTACTGTTCTTCACTGACGCCTTATGATATTAGATTTACAGCCAAATTTCCCCGTTAGATTACACATGAAAAGCGACCTGGTGAGCGTAAGAAGGAACTCGATTGTTTCTTTGACGTCATGTGTCCATTACGTAGAGATCTGCCCGCGCTCTTGCTTCAATTGCCACCATCACTGACAGCACAAGAGGGTTTGGAGCCAATTGGATATCCCAATATTCAGCTAAATTGACTTCTGATTTCGTGTACTTGTGCTTTATCGGTGACAGAAGCACTAACAAAAAGACGTGGTATTATATGTGAATTTGACCAGTCAAGTTCTCTTTCAACAAGTACTGTCTTTTGGGGAAGAGATAAGAACGGCCCAAGAAAGCGGTGAACTGGGGTCGTGGCTTCACCCCCACCCAGTCCACTTTTTACTATGAGAGGACTACGGTATTAAAATGAGCTTGTTTTAGGAAGTTGTCGGACAACACCCACCTGCAAAGATATCATCAAGGATGCAACAACCCTGCGCAAGAAATACTCACATCCTACTGCATCAAAAGGATTCAAATAAGAAAAACAAATGTTTTGATAACAGATCATCTCATGGCAGATAAAATAACTGCAAAAGATGCCGCGGAAAAGAAAGATGGCTTTGTGCTCATAGATGTGAGAGAAGCAGATGAAATAGCACAAGATGGTACAATTGAAGGAGCTGTCAATATACCACTTGGACAGCTAATAAGAAAAGGGAGACAGGGCGAATTAGATGATCTTAAAGGAAAGACGATTTGCACCTACTGCAATGGAGGATACAGAGGCAATATTGGTGCTGATGAACTTAACAAGAAAGGGTTCACGGCTGTGACTATTGACGGCGGATATGCAGCATGGAAAGAGGAAAAGAAGAAAAATACCAAATGAAGCAATAGCAATAGGCTATTTGGCTTACCTGTTTTATCAACATGGCGATACATTCCGTGTCATGGATAATAGCTCTGACATCTGCATCTACAATCTTTGTTTTTCACTTATGCGTGAGATTAGGTATTCATCTTCTGAAAAGGAACAAGATTAATTCTGTCTACGCTTTTTAGTGCTACAGATATATATTATGATATTCATATATTTGAATACATGAATAACAACAAGGTCCTTATCCTTGGAGGCGGAAGTGGAGGGCTCGCTACTGCGGGTCGTTTGAAAGAGCTTCTGGGAGACAAAGTCAGCGTTACTGTCATAGACAAGCAAAAGTCTTTTGTTTTGGGATTTTCGTTGCTCCGAGTGATGACAGGTGAAAAGACCGAGCAAGAGGTGACAGCTCCTAAAGAGAAGGTTAGCCAAAAAGGTATCAAATTTATCAATACAGAAGTAAATGGAATAGATATTAAGAGTGGTATTGTCAGGACCGGCCAGGGCGAGTTTGCATACGATTATCTAGTTATTGCACTTGGTGCAGAGCTTGCTCCAGAAAAGGTTCCAGGTTTTGAGTCTGCTTTCCATATGTATACGCTTGAGGATGCAAAGAAGCTTAGGGATGCCTTATCATCTTTCAGAGGTGGCTCACTAAGATTGATAGTTTCGAGCACTCCATTCAAGTGCCCCCCAGCACCATATGAGGCTGCCATGCTTATAGATGACTATCTTAGAAGCAAGGGCTTGCGTGATAAATCAGACATACAGATATTCACACCTGAGCCGCTGCCAATGCCAATAGCAGGTCCTGAGGTCGGCAACACCGTTGTTTCCATGCTGAATGAAAAAGGAATAGGCTTTCACAATCACACAAAGGTGTCCTTAATAGATGGCGACTCAAAACAAATCATATTTGAGAACGGTAGTAGAGAAAAATATGACTTGTTAATCGCAATACCTCCACATACAAGTCCTAAAGTTGTCCGGGAGAGTGTTGGTGATCTTGCAGATGCATCTGGATGGATCCCAGTAGACCCAAAAAACATGCAGACAAAACACGACAGAGTCTACGCTATCGGGGATGTTGCTGCGGTAAAACTGCAATCAGGAATGATGCTTCCAAAGGCTGCCACTTTTGCATTTGGTCAGGCTGAAATAGTCGCCAGCAATCTAACCTCTTCAGTCCTTGGAACTGAAACCAGAAGCTGGGATGGATTTGGAGAGTGTTTCATTGAAACGGGCGCTGGATTTGCGGGATATGGTTCAGGCAGCTTCTACTCCTCACCCAAACCTGTGATAAACTTGCAAATACCTAGTAAAGAATTGAGAGAAAGAAAAGATGCATGGGGCAATTATTGGACAAAGAGGTTGTTGGCTTAATGAATATAGGAGTTATTACCAGTAACACTGATCCTGGGACTGTGTGGGAACGCTCTTAGGTTTGCAAACACTGGAATCTTGGAGGGGCATTATGTTGAAAATCTTTCTGCTTGGAGCCGGCGTTGAAATAGAAAGCATCAAAAGTTTAATGAACTGAGTGGCACTATGTTTGCTTACGGTATATGCATCAAAATCACGTCAGATGCAATTTGCTGTTTGTCCCATCTCTATAATGAAGGATATCCTTAAGATTGTTGGAGTCCGATAAGGTGCTAACTTTCTAACCATACTTCTGAAAGAAGGAGAAGGTCAATAATTCTATTGCTTATATTCAAATATTTGAATATGGTAGTGATAGATGGTATCTAATGAAACAGGAAAGGCTTTTTGAACTTCATGCCGAAGTGTGCAAAACCCTGTCCAATCCTGTGAGGCTTAGAATCATAAATGAGCTACAAGCTGGTGAGATGACCGTTGGGGCTCTGGCAAAGAAGCTTGGCATAAGACAAGCGCACGTTTCTCAGCATTTGGCGATTCTGAGGCAGAGGGGCGTGGTAAAGACTAGAAGGGATGGTCCAAACATCTACTATGGCATATCAAACCCAAAGATTGTCAAGGCGTGCAGTCTGATAAGAGAAGTGCTTCTTGAACAGCTGCAGAAGGACCAGAGCATAATGGCAGAGATCAGAAATGAGTGAAAAGTATTAGTTAGAATAATTGTAATTGAGCAGTTTGGATGCCTGGTATTTGGGACGTTTTTAGCAGAGCGCCGATGCTCTTCACTTTCAAGATCTCATTTGCTTGCTCTGCGATAAGTCTTGAGGCAGTATCCACTCTTTTTTAGTAGTGCCTTGATCTAGGCTTAACCGGAGAGTCCCTAGTGTGTCTTGTTTGCTAATCCAATTCTAGGGGTATAAGGTCTAGGGGGTACGCAAAAAGAAAAAAGAGTGAAGCGGGTGGGATTTGAGCAGTTACGTAGTTCTCTTCCATAGCTACTGTCCCTTTAGATAAGAGGTAAAGAGCATACTGGAAAACTGTTGCTGAGGTCGTGCGTTCATCCCCCACCCTGTCCATTTTCATCACTCTAGTAACTACGGTATTGAATTGAGCTTATTTTTGGGGGTAGTTGTAGTTTTCATGAGTCACCACACAATTGATTCAATTCCCTCTGTAATCATTTTACTTGCTTACCTGTAAGACTACTTTGCCTCTAGGATGTATATCTCTCTGGTAGTCGAGAGCCTTAGCAGTCTCATCGAGTGGAAACGCTCTGTCCACGTTTACGCGTATGTTGTTTTGGTCGACCCACTGCGCCGATTTAGTCAATAGTTCCCGGTTCACCTGTGTAAATTGGAAGATGGCTTTTACACCAAATCTATCCATAAGCTCTTGGCTTGGCTGCTCTAGCATCGATACGATGACGCCACCCCTTTTCAATACTTTGAAAGACCTTGTGTATGTTTCACCACCCACAGTGTCATAGACTGCATCACAGTCGTGCGACAGGACGTCCTCGAAAGTCTGGGTCTTGTAGTCTATTACTTCGTCTGCTCCAAGCTCTTTTACAAACTGCTTCTCGTTTGTGTTTACCGTTGTTGCTGTGTATGCTCCCAAGTGCTTAGCTAATTGGATAGCAATACTTCCTATGCCTCCTGCACCGCCATGAATCAGAATTTTTTGATCCTTGGATAATCCAATATTCTCTACAAGTGCTTGCCAAGCACTAACACCTACAAGCGGTAAACCAGCGGCTTCTTCATGGCTTAGAGTTTTTGGTTTATGTGCTATACTGTCTGCACTTGCCAAAGCCATTTCTGCAAATGCTCCTGAGCCGCCCTTTATTACTGAAGCCTGTCCATATACCTCATCATTGGACTTAAAATCAGAGACGCCTTCACCGACCTTTTCGATGATACCTGAAAAATCCATTCCTAAGGTTGACGGGAATTGGAGTGGCATCATTTGTTGCATGTAACCTTCTCGAATCTTCCAGTCTGCTGGGTTCACACCAGCTGCTTTTATTCTAACTAGAACCTTACCTGCGGATGGATCACTTGGGGCAGGTGTACTTTGGTTGATTTCGACTACATCGCTGCCTCCGTATCTCTTTATCTGAGCCGATTTCATTGATTATACAAGGCAGTATGAGATATTAAAGAATGATAGTAAGATATCACTAAGTCGGTAATAACAACAACCATACTTGATCGCCTTTCTCAAACCTTCGGCTTGTACTCAAATTCGAAACGCTAGTTAGAGTTCTTACCCGCACTACTGGCGGCAACAATTGGAAAACTGATAGATAAGAAACCCTTGCATGAATGGTTTGCTTATTCTCGAGGTTGTTGCATTATATTAGAACCCGGCGCGTTAGGAGCAAATCTATTTTTCTTTCTTTCTGCCAAAACGATCAAACCTATTAAAATTTTGTCTTGCCTTACTGCCTTAGCTAGGTAAATCTCAAACTTCCCTTGACGGTATGGTGCTATGAAGAGCATGCAAAAAGAAGAAGTGAAGCGGGTTGGATTTAAACAAGGCAATTCTCTTTCCCAGGCTCCCTTTTTAGATAGGAGGTAGATCAGTCTAAGGAAGTCTTGATGAGGTCGCGGCTTCACCTCCCACCCACTCCAATTTTTATCAATCTAGTTAACTACTGCATTGTATTGAGTTCGATTTTGATAATTGTCGGACAAATCCCGTAGCAATGCCAAAGCCGTATTCTACCGTTTGTCTGACATTTCGTCCTACAAACAGCTCCTCCTGTCGGCAACCCAAAAAAAGCGTCGACTTAGTCCTCTGCAGTCTGTCTTCCTGTGGACAATAACCAAAGGATGCTCGCTAGATCCAATGCATAACCTTTTTGGGTAAAAAAGCAGTATTGATGTTATGCTAAAAATGGTTGAAATGGATGAAAATGTAACGCTTGCTGCACAGTTGGAAGAGAATAGTGGGCGCCCTGTAATCTTGATCAACAAATTCGATGTCCAGCCTGAAGATGCAGACCAATTGCTCAAGGCTTGGGCGGCTGACGCAGCATACTTAAAGCAGAAGCCAGGGTTCATCTCCACCCAGCTTCCTCGTGGCATTGGAGGAAGTTGCGTTTTTATCAATTATGCGGTATGGGAGTCTGTTGAGCATTTTAAGCAGGCGACCAGCGATCCTGCATTTAGGTCGGAGCTTGCATATTATACAGACAGTACCGTGGCGTCACCTCATCTCTAGGAAAGTTGCAGTACCTAGAATCTGTGTGGACTGAATGAACGTAATCTAAAAGGCTGGAGAAAGCTGCTGTTGAGGTGCTGAGGTCATGCGTTCACCCCCCACCCGCTCCATTTTTTCCTACTAGGGAACTAGGTCATCAATTTGAGCTCCTTATTGGCAGTTGTCAGACAAAAATCCTACATTGAGGGTTCCATCGAATCCACTGTATTATGATTCCTTTATTGGGATTTCAAAGATCAGTTAACTCTTACGGTTCCGATGCATAACAAAATGAACTTTTTAGTACATTGGGAAACAAAGCTATAAAGTCATTGACATTTACAGTAAAAAAAGAAGAAAGAGTTCAACAAAAATCTCTTTGCCAGTCAATAACTGCTGCTACTACTACTCTTTAACTGGTTCCACTCTTCTTAGCATAGTCCTTTAAGCCTGTAAAGTCAACTGCAACTACAGGTTCATTACCAACTACCCACGCATTATGACCCGGTGGAATTGCTGCAGCGTCTCCAGGACCAAATTCTTCTTCGGTTCCATCATCCATTACGACCTTCATTCTTCCTGATACAATGTATTGAGTATGTGGGGCTTGACAGCTATTTGTTTTAACTATTGGCTTAACACATTTTTCCCAGCTCCATCCTGGCTCTAAAATGCCTCGTCCTATCGTAACATCACCAAGGTTCGCAAGCTCGATTTTTCCTTTTTCAAATGTTCGTGTCTCATCAGGTGAAGAATCCAGACTTTTTTTTTGAATTTTTGTGGTCATATTGTTGGATTTAATAGGGGAAGTTTAATTATAAATATTGCTAGCACCCTCAATTTGCCAGACTGTAGATTATTTACGTCAAATACTGTGCAACTGATTTATTCTCAAAACGCTGACAATTTTTGATAATATCCTGATGGCTTGATGTTCTGTCAACTATAATTAAATTCCGCCTTTTCTGTAGGATCTTCCAGTACACTTTCTTCGGTACACACACGAAGGTATTCTTTTTGCCTATCAATAAAAAAAGAAATAGGCAAAGATTGAGCCTTTACACTCTTGGAAAGAAGGCCGCAACAGCACTAGCCTGTTTTAGGTTTTTACACAAATGGGATCTTCGGCTTACTATTATGTTGTGCTAGTGACGAATTTTCACGTTGTCTAGCCTCTGCGTGTTGCAGGGGGAATAGCGGGAATAGGGGGAATAGTAACTACCGGTACCATTATTACTCCTAGCAATGCTTGTATTGCAAACCCCTTATATTTTAGATGATGAAATTCTGCCTTGGTATGGCGTTAGGAGAAAAACTCTTTGAAGAGAGTGGCAATATAACAGGGTTCAAAGTAACAAAGGTCCATCCAACAGAGGGAGTGACGAATGAAGTGAGCTTTACATCTGAAATAAGGGGAATAGGCAGATTTCCCAGCGGCAAAAATTTAGGTTCAGGCATGATGACTCAATATCCACATGGTATAGTTGATGCCAGCTGGCAGGGTTCAGTGACAACAGCTGAAGGTGGTGACCAATTCATATGGTGGGCTCATGAAAAGAGCAAAGTGGTTGAAGGCGGAAGGGTTAAAGGATTAATCATGGTGACAGGATTTACAAATTCACAAAAGTTATCATGGATGAATAATCTAATTATAGCACTTGAATCAGAAACTGATCCTGAGTCCCAAAAGTTCAAGACAACTGCATATGAATGGAAATAGTACAAAGAAAAAGAAGAAATAGACAATAAGATGACGGAAGTTGCTGCCACTGAGGTAGTGAGTTCCACTCCCACCCTGGTCCATTTCTTGCTATGAGGGAACTACGGTATTACGCCGATGTCTTGACGCGCCCCCTCCCGCTCTTCTTCCAGATCATTTCTAGATTCGATTACTATTCTTCCTTTCGGAAGCCGACATTTTCAGATCCTGATCTTTGATTTACTACTCTGATAACTACTGTATTGCTTGCTTTATTGAACAGCCTCTGCCTCTTTTCATTTGTAAATATCCAGCCAAAGAACACGTCTATTGGTAGCAAGAAAGCCTTGCCAAAGCTCTGTATTGCAACTTCCCTTATGTTTGGTACATTTCCAGCTAAGTCTGTAGTCTTTATCTTTAGGAGCTTCTTGCCTATCGACTGTCCAGTGGTCGATTCAAAGTATGTCCAATATGCAAAGAATAGTAGACTTTCCACTGCAAATCTAACAGCTCCCAACCCGGGATTTCCCTGCATGCCTTGATTAAAAGCAAGCGGCGCATATGCTATTGCAAATATTACCTCAATTGCTACAGTTACTATGATAAAGTCGACAAGCCATGCCCAGAACCTTGTACTCCATCTTGCCAAAGTTATTTCCTTATCATGAACCGAGTTCGTGGAATCACTCATATACATCTTTCAATAATACTTGACAAAGTATTAAGCGCGACGTACTCCCTGCAATACAGTGAGTGAGCCGTGGATAAATATTAGGTAATGGCTGTTCAAGCCAAGACAAAGATCAAGCAAAAAGCAGCAGCAATATGGTGACTTATCTTCGTTCTAGTGGTAATGACCACCGTTAAATTCAGAAGCATATGCATGCACTCAGCACTCAGCACTGTAGATGGCAAATAATGTTACCCTTGTAGTAGTATATGTATAGTTTTTTCGTGCACTATTTTTCGATAACAATTCAGTCATTGTTGCTCGCCAGGCGAGGAACTATTGCAAAGCGACATGATAACGTTAAGGGGGTTCTTATCAGTCTTTCTTGTATGTGACACCGCCTTCTGTTACACCACTACTGCCGCTCTGCTCTCGCCCTCCTACCCTTTTTCGGCTATCTATTACAACTATTACTAGTCCTGCGATGATTGTGAAAAAGCCTATTGCAGTTAACACCCCACCAGCAATGATTACAGACAAGCTGCTTAGATTTACACCAGGTAGCGGCTGACCCACGTCATCCGAAGTAGCAGAAGGAGCAGCAGTGGTCATGAATGGCATATAGCCAAATGTAGCGTCAATTTTAACGGGTCTTGCTCCTGCATTGGTTATGTTAAGAATATGACTGCCGGTGTTTTGTGGCTGAAAACTAGTAAACAGGTTTGCAGAGAACTCATTGCTGCTTACTGCGGTCCCAGATTGATCTTTGACAGATTCTATTAATCTCACCACTCCTTCTGGTCTTTCAATATGGATGGCTATAGTTATTGGTCTTGAAACATCTGTTATCTGAGTTGTTGCTTCTACTGACTTGCCAGGTTCTATTGAGACTTGGTTGATAAGGGTGTTTTCTTGTAGAAATGTGCTAGCGAATGGGATAGCCCACACTGCAGCTATTATTATTCCTGCAACAAATAACACTCCACCTATAATCAAGACAATATATCCTCGTTGTATCATATACTCTTCTTTTCTCTCCGATGTCTCCTATCTAAAGTTGATTTATTTTATAAATCCTGCTCCGTCAGCTTCACCAACTACTATAATTAGCAACAAGGAAAAATTATACCCGGTGGGATCTGAACCCCAACCTCAGCGACAGGTTTCTAATGTTGGTGCTCTCCTTTACTTCTATCTAAAGTGGCAGAGATATGGAAAGAGAACTGTACTGTTCACCCTCCACCCAGTCCATTTTTTACTACGAGGAAACTACGGCATTAAATTACGATAGCATCTTGTAAACTTGTATAGGTTAGCCAAAGCAGTCATTGCATGGTGCTTATTCCTACGTGATAATACCCATCAGTGTGGGAGCATCGCCAGCATCAGGGACTAGTCCATATTTCTTTGCATAGTTGATAGTCTTGCTAAAGGTGGCATTAGTCTTTCTTTGTGATCTAAGTTAATCCTGGAATTCTTTGGTGGCGGAACGCTTGAGTAATCTTTGATGCTGGTGGTTCAGGTTCAGGTTAAGCCTTAGTTATCTGGATCCAAGTCTGTCAAAATAAGTCCTCTATGAGGTCATCTACTCCAAATAAGCTATCTGAGCCTGAGTTATCTTCCACTGCTGGTGCTTCTTCGACAGTGATTTCTATATTGTCAGATCCAATTCGACCTTCAGAGTCTGTGACAGTAAGACCCACGTTATACGTGCCAGCATCCTCAAATGTGTGCTCAGTTTCGTCATCATCGATTTCTTCGATGCTCTCACCATCAAAGTCCCAGCTATAAGTGTAAGGCTCTGTACCTCCCGTCACATCCGCATCAAACTCAAAAGTGGCTGGTGCAACTTCTCCTTCTGTGTCACCTGAAGTGATTTCAACTGCAAGAGGCACTGTAGGTGGTGTTGCTGGTGGTGTTGCTGGTGGTGTTGCTGCAGTTACTAACTTAAATGAATCAAATATCTGTCTGATGGGTGCTGGTAATGGTGTTGGCACTAAACTGCCAGAGGGTATTGTTGTTTCTGCCACTGATACAGTAGAATTACCTTCATAAAAGATGCTGTATCCCTTTGTTGTCCCTAGGTTGGGCGATGTTGCGTTTGTAGCAGTTAAAATGAAATATCCTGTTCTTGTTTCATTTGGAGCAAAGTTAGTGCTGTATGTCATTTCTACATTCTTGGCTGGAACTCTTGCTATTGCTTGGTTTGTCTGTGCATTTGTAACGTCTAATGTTGTGTCAGTACTGTTTACTATCTCGATTCCGTTGTATCCAACTTCCTGAAGCTTCTGCATATGATATAATAGAATATTGTCAATTGTCATATTGCTGTTATTGTTGGTAGTAGTAGTAGCGGTGTTATTAGCCACTTGGAGTCTAGTGTCCAAGTCAGGATATCTAATAATGTGTATGATGACGTTTCCTTCAGATCCTTGGCAACTGGCTGTATTATTGCCGCTACTGCCGTTAGCATTAGCAAGTGCTCCTCCTCCTCCTTGTTGTTCTTCTTTCTCTGGACATAGTTGTGCTAGTATTCCGTAGCCTTTCGTTGTCT
>DATDKS010000037.1:0-13323 GCA_036519825.1 Nitrososphaera sp.
TCCTTTCTTTCTGATTTGTCCAATGCATTGCAAAATAGCCTCCAGTCTGCTTTCTCCATTGCAAGCACATTTCTAAATGAAGGTATTGTTCTACCCTCTACCCATTCTCTATGCTAGCACCACACACACTATCATATCGCCGCCACCATAATCCCAATCCTCATTAATGATGGTAAAGATACAACTGATAGAGATATCATAAATACTGCAGCACTATCGCCCGATAAAGTCATAGAAGTAATGTGTTTTATTAATGAAAGTATTGTTGTCACTTCATGTTCTGGAAAGATAGGCAGTTAGTCGATCTGTTTATCTAATATGTAGTCTCTCTTGTATTTCCATAGCAAATAGAAGAAAGTAAGCCAAGAAGAAAAAGAAATGGAATTCTGCTTCAAAGCAGAAGATAGAGATTGGTGTATATTATTATTGTTCAATTAATTATTCTGGCGAACAAAGAGAATATGCTCATAATTCCTAGTGCATACAAACCTTATAGTACCATCTGGTTGTATAACACCGTTCCCCATCGGGGCACCGCACTCTTCACAGATTATTATTTGTCCTTCTTGTGCCATATCGACTCTAAATCATTTCAAGGTACTGCCTTGTGAAATAAAAATATGTAGATGCGTGCGTGTGTGTCTGTGTGTCCTCATCCTCTATTACTGTGACCAATCAAGAAACGCATCAGAAGATGCAATTCTGGAGATTGGCTAAGAAGAAGAAGAACAATTTACAGATAGGGCTGAAACATGTGTGGAGTTCATCCATAAACAAACTATGTCTAATACTGGTGGTTGTGGCTCTTACCTGTGGAATATTCATTTTAATCTGACTGAAGAATGTAGTTTTCACCAAATTGAAGGGCCTCCCGGCATAAAACCAGAGAAAAAGTAGAATAACGATGGCGAAGGAACAGGAAGTGTTTACGCCTTCACAGTCAGTTAAGTCCTCAACAGAAGAAGAAGCTCATGCTGTGCAAGACAATTTTGACTCAATATTCCACCCATTCAATCAGTAAGAATAGCCAATATCTCAGCGGTTTGATAGTCCTATCTTTGAAGCCAGCTGAGTTGCTCCCTTCCTTGTATCTTCTTATGTACTAAAGAAAGTAGGAGAAAATAATATATTTTTCCTATTATTTGTGTGGAACTTTCTGTTTTTCAGAAGTTCCATTATAATGGTATTTAAGACCCTTATACCCTCTTTTGGGTACTAGATGAGCCATATGATAAATAGAAACAGACTTGAGATAATAAGCCAGATTCTAGAGGCTGCAAATGGCGGCGCTAGTAAAAGTAAGGTAATGTACACAGCACTTGTAAATTATGCCCAAATGAATGAAAATCTGACGGCTCTAACTGAAAATGACTTACTTCGCTACAACGAAGATACTGGAACATTCAAGACTACTGAAAAGGGTCTAAGGTTTCTTGATATATACAATCGGATGAGCGATATGTTAAAGGCACCACTACCACCGACACAACAACAACAATAAATGTAGATACAGAGGGAAGAAGAAGCCTGACAGAGAGCAGTACTATCTCACCAATCTGTTTTGGCCCTTTTTTTATTTGGACTAAAGAACTCAAATCTGGGACCCCGTCAATCCTGATATACCAAATAACAGACAGAGGACTGTCGATAGAGAGAAGTACTTCGGACAACCAACAGTCAGTTGTTGCTGTTGTTGTCACTAGGTATCAGGCCCTTGAATTGAACTATCTTTGTATTTGTTATCCTGTGATTCTTGTCTTTATGATCTTTTAGCTCTTTCTTTGATTGAAAATACTGGCCACAGATAATGCATTGTGAACTTTTGTTCAGCATGGTATGTCTCCTTGTCTCCCGTTCTTCTGCGATTTCTTCATAGGGCTCTTATCTTTATAATTTTATGCATGTTGTAAAATCCTCTTTACTATCAGAACTGGATAATGTAATAAACTTCTCTGGGCTGTATTGATAAAAAACTATCTAAGGTAATAGTAGTAGTAGGTACTTTTTGTTTTTCTTGTTTATCTTCCATGAGTATATCTTACAGCTACTAGAAGAAATCAAAAGCAAAAGAAAAAAAAGAAGTAGTCTAGTGAGAGAGCGAGTTTAGATTAGTCCTATCAGAAGTTAAGGTGGCCTGTATATTATCAAACCTTTTTGTCTTTTAAGTAGCTAACTGCCCACGCCATTTCCATTCAATGTCATTCTCTATTATAGGTCATAAGGTATGCAAAAGGAAGTAATTGAAAAAGTAGCTGCTCTCATACCAGCTGCCTTTGGTCTGATTGCCGCTCTTGCATGGAACACTGCAATACGAGAAATTTTTAGGCTAACGGCACTTTCTAGCTACAGATTGACGCTATTAGATCTGTTGATGATATTGAAAGAGTTGAATTTATCATCAAGGAAAGGAAGGCCTTACTACGGAATAGCAAGGATGTCCATGAATCAGACAGACTGTTTGCAGAGCTTGACGGCTTGGAATGGCTGCAGCGGCAAATAGAAAGATACTCTTGAGGACAACAAAGAAGCACCAGCACCCTATCGGAAACTGTAGTATATGCGGTAAGAAGCTAAAGTTCTTCTCAAGACCAAGCCGATCTCCATTTCATGCTGGCGGTGCATGATAGTCAACGCAGATTCCTGAACTGCTTGCGCTTGGTCACATCTTCTTCTACGCTCTTTTGTTGATGGTGACGATGATGATATCTCTTGCAATTTTCTGACAGCGTATAATGCTACAAGGTGGGTATCAATAAATGGACAGGATTATCTATAATGTCATGCTATTATTGACATGATATCTCAGCAGGAGGATCCACCAATAATTGTGTCAAAGGTGAAATACCTTGGCTCCTGCCTCCTCCCCTCGCCAATAGAAATGGAAGCCACAATTGAGCTCTATTGCAATAGAATGCAAATTCCAGAGCTCGATGCCACAATCCCTATCGACAAAGTATCTCAGCTTGAATTAGCTAAAGGAAAGGATCTGCCATCACAAACCGTTATGATGTTAGGAGTGGTCGGAGTAGTAGTAGAGAAGGAAAATCCATATATGATGATCAAAATTGTCAATAGCCCTGACAACCTGTTATTCAAGTTTGGGAATATGATACTTGCCGACAAGCTAGTAAAAGAGATTAAAACAGCCAAAGATTTGCAGTAGAAATATTATGTTATTATGAGAGACTTATTGCAAAATGTATACAGATTTAAAAATTAAGCAAATTTCATCTGAATATTGGTTTATCTTTTCAAAAGTTATTTATTCTAGATATGCGTTAATTTAGTCTATATATGTATGCAAAGCTTTGCGACATTGAAGTTCTCCCAAACTACATCAAGGAAGTCGCGGTGGGAGACATTCTGACGGTGCAGGCACTAATCACAAACCCGCTTGACTGGCATCACTTTTATGAAAAAGTATCTACAATTAAGATCGGAGGCAGAACCGATTTTACAGTGGTTACTCCGGAAGGCGAAAGGGTGATTGGCTCAGGCAATATTGCTGAAGTGGACAAGTGGAGCAATCGAGGTCAGTACGGGTTCAAGATCAAGATACGTGTCAAAAAGCAGAAATCGCTGACCGATAGAAGGATAAGAGGTCCTAGTAAAATAAAACTATCATCTGTGCAACCTGAAAATGTGTCTGATGCAGCTGGGCAAAGGTCAGTAGTAGTTCCACAAACTGGCCTCTTGGCAGCTGCCGCTCCTCCAGGTACTACAGCTGTAATAACGACGCAGGACATGAATAATTTCCAAGAGATGCTGAAAGAATCGCTTACAATGGATATGACTGCGTAGCTGCCTCTTACTTACCTTTACTCTAAATCTGAGTGCAAAGTACTCTTTGCATCCGTTTTTCATGGCAAATTCCCCTCTCCCATATGTCTGTTTTCAGATAGTCAGATAAATTGTGTGACTGATAATTTAGCTTTTTAGAATTGCTTATGATGGATCATTTATACTCTTGATATCATACTTTACCCTATGATATATCACACGCCGGATCAGGTAGAATTAAAATTCAATTGACTTCTATTCTCCTAACGATGCTCGACTTGATCAATACGTTAATGCTTGTAGCACTAGGGTTTGCCCCTACATTTGTTGCAATGGAAACTGCCTGGAGAATGGGAAAGATAATCTGCAAGCGCGGAGAAACAACTCTCGCATGGAGGTCGATGTGAAATGCTCTTGTGTGACCTAGCGTCACTGATGGTCGGCTTTGCAATTCTCGTCGGGATATTTGTTTCCATCGCCAGTAGCAGGTCAAAGACTATCATTGCCTTAAACAATAAGTGGCAAAAGATGAAGGTTGTGCTGTAACTCTATTCTATCTCACTACACTTTTATAACATTTAGATTGTGCTTTAACTTCTCCCTTGGCAGCAACAATTAAGGTTTTCGCAGTGGACATTGATGGCACCCTTACTGAAAATGGAGGCGGGATGGTGCATCTTGCAGCCCTTGCCAAGCTGCGCTACCTTGAAAAGATGGGTTACAATGTAATCTATGTCACAGGCAGGTCTTCTATCGAAGCGTATGTTCTTGCAGTCTTTAGTGGCACGACTAGAATTGCGGTTGGTGAAAATGGAGGAGTAATCACAATTGCCCCCCAGGAGCACCGACTCTTGGCGAGCAAAGAAAAATGCATGCAAGGCTATGAACTGTTGAAGAAAAGCATCGACGGTGTGGAGCTAAAGCCAGTCTTTCCTAGAATGACTGAAGTAGTGCTGCTTCGCACCTTCGATCTTAAGGAGGGCCAGAAAATCCTAGACGAGTACTGCCTTCCCCTTTACCTGTCGGATAGTAAGTATGCTTTTCACATAAATGAAAAAGGGATCAACAAGGCATACGGCCTTAAAGAGGCACTAACGGTGCTCAGGGTGGAACCTACACAGGTTGTCGCAATTGGAGATAGTGAAACTGATGTACCCATGTACGACATTTGTGGATGCAGCATTGCATTTGACCATTCAGAGGATAGCGTTAAGGCCAAGGCTGATCATGTGGTAGCCGGAAGAGAAGGTGCCGGCCTTGTCGAAGCAATAGATTTTGTTGCATTCAATTACCTAGGGGTAAAAGCATGACTCTTCGAGTTTTAATCGACCAGGTGCGTGAACTTGTTTCCTCAGCACTTACGTCTGCAGGCTACCCTGTAATCGAGTTTGACGTGTCAGAGCCTCCACAAGAAGCATTTGGTGACCTATCATGCAATGTGGCTTTTCTCCTAAGCAAGCATCTGAAAAAGCCCGCTCGCAAAATAGCAACTGAGCTAGCCGAAACGCTCAGACCTCGTATACAAGACAGCTATATCTTATCGATAGATTCTGCCGGTGGCCACATTAACTTTAGGGCAAACTATGCTCTGTTGTCGCCGGCCACTCTGTCGCAAGTGCTGTCTTATCCTGAAAAATATGGATATCCTAACTCTGGACGGGATATGTACATTGTAATAGAGCACACTAGTATCAATCCAAATAAGGCCCTGCATGTAGGGCACATTCGCAATGTAATAATTGGCGACACTCTATACCGCATAATGAGGGCAACAAGCCATAGGACAACAGTCCTCAATTACATTGACGACTCCGGAGTGCAAATAGCAGATATTGTGGTCGGCTTCAAGTTTGCCGGTTTTCCAGTTGAACCAACTACAAAGAATCAAAAGTTTGACCACTACTGTGGCGACGAAGTATATGTCAAGATAAATGAGATATATGAAAAAGATCCGCAGGTTGCAGAGAAGCGTAAGCAAGTACTCCAAGAGATAGAGGGAGGCAAGTCAGAGATCGCCCTCTTTGCTATGGATGTTGCACAACGCGTCTTGCAGGAGCAGTTGAAAACATGCTGGCGCATGAAAGTGCATTATGATCTGCTGAATTTTGAAACCCATATTGTTGGTTCGAAGTTATGGAGCGAGACCTTTGAGCTGTTAAAAAGTAACGGAATTGCCAAGTATGAAACAGAGGGCAAGAACAAAGGATGCTGGGTCATAGAGGGAAAGGAAGAGGAGGACAAGGTCTTGGTAAGGAGCGACGGCACAGCAACATACATTGCAAAAGACATTCCCTACGCTGCGTGGAAGTTAGGGCTTGTCAAAGATCCCTTCTACTATCAGGAATACACAAAGCAGTGGGACGGCTCACCGCTTTATGCTACAACCCTTGATGATGGGATCGGCCAATCTATTGATAAAAAATTCAATGGTGGTGATCGAGTCGTAACAATAATTGACTCGAGACAGTCAAGACTCCAGAGGATAATCTCACAAGTGCTTTCAAAGATTGGAGTCGGCGGCACCAGCAGCAGCAACAACAACAACAACAACAGCCACAAATATTTTCACCTCAGCTACGAGGCAGTGACCCTCAGCTCCGATACAGCCAAGGAGTTTGGAATCGATATAGGGGACAGACAGTTTATGCATATGTCAGGCCGAAAGGGGATTTATGTCAATGCCGACTATGTGCTTGAAGCTCTGCATGCTAAGGCATACAAAGAAGTAAAGACTAGAAACCCTGATTTTTCCGATCAGCAACTAAATAACATAGCGGAGGAGATTTCGATATCGGCCATACGCTACAACATGATAAAACAAGACCTAGACAAGATAATTACCTTCGACATCAAAGATTCGCTGAGCCTCGAAGGCGATACCGGCCCCTATTTGCAATATGCATATGCTAGGTCGCAGCGCATACTTGAGAAGTCAGAGCAAGGCATTGTTGCAGGAAGAACTGACTTTGCATTTGATCGGCTGACACACGAGTCAGAAATCGCTCTGATAAAGGAGATAGCAAAGCTTGACCTTGTGGTTGAAATTACGGCCAAGTCGTTTTGTCTCAAATCTCTTGCTCGCTATGCCTACAGCCTTGCGACGGCATTTAATCTTTTTTATGAAAAGGTGCCTGTGCTAAGAGAACAAGATAACGCCGTGAGGACTGCTCGCCTCGGCCTCGTTAAAGCCTTTGGCATTGCTTTGAAGAATACTCTTGAAGTCCTTGGAATAACTGCCCTTGATCGAATGTAATAATGTGTCCCTAGGGGTAAACCATTAATTGTGTTGAATCCTTTGCTATTATGGATATATATCTGCCCTTTAGGGCTCATGGTCTGCGGCAGCGGGCAATACTACATTATCTTCATTCATTCGAAAGAAGAGAATTTTTCACAGGATCTGTTTTTTGCTTAGGTTTTACAGGGGGCTTCTGCAATATCTCATAATCCTAGTGCCTGCCCACATATTAGTACATACAAACTATGATATTTTTTAGATTCATTTTTATTTCAAGCATGCAACTATCCGCTTGCCTTGGCAAAGATCGAGGAAAGCTCTTATGTGCTCCTGTTCCATACGCCAC
This sequence comes from Nitrososphaera sp., assembly GCA_036519825.1. GTDB lineage: Archaea > Thermoproteota > Nitrososphaeria > Nitrososphaerales > Nitrososphaeraceae > Nitrososphaera. Next base: position 7,365 of record DATDKS010000037.1, read on the forward strand.
GCAAGAAATGGCTGACCAAAGTAGCATGGGACAAAAAGCTCCACACGCACCTTGGGATAATTGATGTTTCTTCCACAATCGGCATGGAGTATGGTTCGGCAGTCAGGACTACTGAAGGGAAGCTCATTTTCCTTATGGAACCTACCATACATGATTTTATAATGAAGTCAGAGCGCAAAACACAGATAGTTTATCCAAAGGATTTAGGATACATTGCAATACGTACTGGGCTCAAAAATGGCTCAAAGGTGCTGGAAGTTGGGACCGGCAGTGGAGCACTTGCAACCTTCATGGCAAGCATTGTCAAGCCAGGAGGTCACATTTACAGTTTTGACGTCAATTCTGAGTTCATGGAGATAGCAAAGCGCAACCTCGAGAAGGCCGGTATGGACAAGTACGTGACGATCCGTCAGCATGATCCGCGTCAGGGTATCGATCTCCGCGATGTTGATGTTGCAACCGTCGATCTTGGCGATCCATGGACAGTTGTTGATCAGGTGTATTGCGCGCTAAAAGGCGGCGGCGCATTTGTAGCTATCTGTCCTACAATGAATCAGATCGAAAAAACGGCAGCACAGTTAAAGAAAAGCGGTTACACCGATATCGACTGTGTAGAACTTATGATTCGCAACATAGAAGCAAGGGAGGGAATGACCCGTCCGTCGATGAGGATGATTGGACATACGGCATACCTTGTCTTTGCAAGGAAGGCGGAAAAACAGCAAGAAAGGATCCAACTACCAGCTAGCGAAGAAGAAGGTGAAGAAGAAGATATAGGGAACAAAAAAGAACTATCAGAATAGTCACCAACAAGCGAAAAGAAGGAAGAAGACCCTATTGCCTTAGATGGTTATTTAGAGAAGTATAAAGCCAGAGAACTCAGGCTAAGGCTAAAAGCACGCTAGATTCAATCCTTCTTTTAAAAAACTATACTTTCAAGATAAGATGAGAAAGTTAGACTGGTCTGTATTTTCCAATCCCCTGCCGCTCCATTAGCTTACCTCAATCTTACTATTCCTGGATGACTCGCTCTACACCTGCTCTTAGTCCCTTACTCAGGGGGTAGCGTGGTAAGAAAGGATATTACATCGTCGACAGTAAAATAGTCTTTATCTCGTCCTTTCTCATCTAACATTGCTTTTTGTATTGCTTCCTTTAGCTGAGATTCCTACTTCTCGTCAAGTGTTGTATGATCAACGGTTATTGATGATGTAGATTCGTCTGTTCTTACTGGTGTTGGCGCTCCTGCTTCCTCTGTTTTTTCTTCATCTTCCTTTTCCTTTTCCAAGATGATTACCAGCTAAAGACTGCTATTCTATTAAAGCCAGGATCATCCTCGACAAACTGACCATAGCTTACAGCAGAGCATTCGCTGACCCTCCCAAAAACCCTTTTTCCTTTTTTATTTCTTCACTTAATTTCTTCTAGTTGTTCGGATACAACAATGTCTTTTCAAAGTCTAAAGCAGACAGTAGAAAGGACAGCAGCGGCAGCACCACCACTACCACCCTGAAGGTTAAAGTTATCAGACTTCTAAAGTTTCTTCCAGATAAACAAGAAAGCTAGTTGGTAAAATTCATGTTATTATTATTATTATTTCGGTTGTCAGACTTGTTCTCTCTGCACCTAGATCTCTCGTTCCTTCATTACATGGTCGATCTGAGTGTAGGCTCTAAGGAAGCTAAGACCTTCTTCAGTAGTCTTAAATGTGCGTGTTTGTCCGTCATACCTAATCACGTCCCTTTCAGTTAGCATAAGTAAATACTGTTGTAATTGGGCATAGTTAAGAGATGCCTTATACATTATCTTAGTCTTTGAAACACCCCCATCATTAATGCTGCCGTCGTCGTCATTGACAAATTTAGAATACGGGTGATTATTTCGGTTCTGCTTCTATACTGCATGCCTAATATTACTGCGATAGAACCTGACGTTAAATGGGATTATGGAACCCTCTTAATGCTGTTAGAAGAAGAATTACACCATATCGTAAACTCTCTAGCGTGTAAATAGCTACTACTGCTCCATGACGTATTCGCTTTTTGCTATCAAGGAAATTCTTTTATCCATCGTATTCCTGCTTAGAACTGAAATGCATCTTCTCAATAAGAAAAATAATAGCTATGTCATAGCAGCAACTGCAGTCTTATTCACATTAGCAACAATCATTGCTGCCTCAACTATGGCTTCTGCTCCAGCAGCAACAACAACAACAACAACAACAACAACTAGCAATACTACAATGACTACGACAACATCACCCTCTTCCTCTTCTTCAGGAATAGAGTTGTCAGATCAACCCGTCTGGCAAGAGCGAGCAACAACTGTAAGTATGACTCCAATAAACCAGACACACATGAACGCACAATTCTCTGGAAATGGCACACTGACTCTTCCAAATTCTACGCAGACTGTCAATTTTACTACCAACGGTAGCGGGCTTATCTCACTTGACACACAGTCTGCTCAAGCAAAGGAGACCATCAGAACAGAAGACGATGAGACTGCAACTGCCAGGTTGTATGAAATTGTAAAGTTCGATCCTGTGACTGGTGTAGGCAAGGGCATTGCAATAGCAGTGATAAACACTAACTCGACCGGGACTCTCGCACCATTGAACGGCATTATAGCAGCAGGAATTGACGACATGCAGCCAAATGGTGATAGTAATGTAAAGTTCTGGGAGTGGGAAAGTGGAATTAGCAATTCGGGTGTTGCTTCTCCACCTATGTAGTAGCTACCATCACGATCATCAGCCACCACACCCTATCCTGCAGCAGAGTATTCGCTGACCTAAAAATCCTCTTCTCTTTTTTATTCTCCCCTCCTACCTTCTCTATAGTTGTTAGTATACCAACTCTGTCAGACTTCTCCTCATCTACACTAAATCTCGACTTATTATTGTAGCCGGGGTGGCGGTGGTTTCTTGATGGCATCGTAGATCCGATTGTAAGTGTTGAGAAATCTAAGACCTTTTTCAGTAGTCTTGAACGTCTGAGTATCGATGTCATAGCGAAGCAATCCGCGATCAGTTAGAGTTGGCAGATACTGTTTCATTTGTGCATGGCTAAGAAATGCCTTATACATTATCTTCGTCCTTCCAGCACCGCTCCTCTCATTTGCCGCATCTAAGATCTCGCCCATTATGTCGATGTCGCTTCTTTGTCTCATGTGTCCTCTACGGCGATCGACGCATCATGCTAAATAGCATTATGATGGAATGTTATACAAGAAACAATTATCTTTACGACATATTTGTTAAATATTATACAAAGATTATTCGGATCTTTTAGGATTACTGACTTCATATCCCTTCTACTCTGGACTTTTTGGTGTTCTTAAGCTGCTTCATCCTATCATCCATCTGATTATATATCTCAAAAATAAGACCTTTTTCAGTAGTCTTGAACGTCTGAGTATATGTGTCATAGTTAAGCAAGTTGTTTTGAGTTAGAACCCTCGCGTATTCTTTCATTTGTGTAAGGCTAAGAAATGCCTTCTACATTATCTTGGTCTTTGTAGCGTCTCCACCATTTACAGCCTGTACAATCTCGCTGATTATGTCCATTCTGCTCCTGTTTGTCATGCCATTAGCTCAATGGGTGAGGAGGATGATTATTAATAACGTGATAATGAAAGACGTGAAAAGTCAAAAGAAGATCATACAATCAATAATGAAGGGGCTGCAGACTTTTTGTTCTTGCCCACTTTCTTCTATTAATTCGTACATATTAATCACCTCTTCTCAACTATACTGAATTATGTGTATCTCAAGTTAAATTGATGGAGGCGCAGCGATGATGACAGTGGAGCAATACAACAACGCTATCAACTATAATAAGCACTGAAGGAAAAACCCATCGTCTAAGGTCTTCCGGAAATTCATCACTACTTTAGCTTTACCTACCCTCTTACTGTTGCTAACGATAATATCAGCAGCGCCAGCTGATTCAGTGCAGGCTACTGGCTGAAGCAATGAAACCGAAGCTATACCGGCGCCTGTTGGAGCATGATATAAGACAATTTTGACCTTAATTGGTTTTTTAATTAAGCTAGACGGACGATATTTTGTAGTTTACTAGTCGTGTCAAAATTTTGACCTCATGTTTTTCAGCTTTTTAGTCTAAAGGATAAGAGGATAGTTCGTCCGCTCATCTAACATGTCCTACCTCCCTCTCCCGTAAAAGTGCTAGGCAAAATATAATCAACAGTTGTAGCTTGAGCCTATAGTGGCTGTAGTGACATATAGGAAGTTATTCTTGAAGACTTCAAAGAAGAAGCAATTGAATGTAAGACATTGCTGTAGTAAATGTGGCAAGAAAGTAAAGTTCGTTAAAAGAAGTGAAAATCCATTGACATGCTGGGAGTGCATGACACTCAATGTGGATTCCTAAAGCTGTTCTTTTAGGCTTTGAAGCTAACTTGAGATTATTATCTACTATCGTTTAAACATGACACTATCTCTCATCTTTTATTCTGAGATTCTTGTCTTTATGCTCCTATCTGTCTCTGAATCAAAAAATTCGCCACAGATATTACCCATTATGTTATCAATTGATTTTATAGTCAGGGTTAGGTCCATGATAGCTCTACGCATATCATTATCTTGTAATGCTGTACACGCTTCTCTATCTGAGTTCTTGCTTGAAACGCTGTCTGGTTTATTGTTAACATATGCTAGCGCCGCTAGGTGCAAAAATTGTTGTAGTTGTATTGTTTGGAGTTGTATTATTCCCTGCTGTATTTCCCGCCGTAGCATTTAATGTGTTAGTGTCGTTAGCACCGATGCTAGCGCCGCTAGGTGCAAAAGTTGTTGTAGTTGTATTGTTAGCACCACTAGCATTCACAGTTGAACTTGCTCCTGTTGTAGCGTTCTGTGGTAAGCAATCAGATTGCGATTGCGTTACATTTGTTCCAGTGCCTGCAGGCCCTACTGATGCTCCACCTGGCGCCCGTGTGACCGCAGTTGCATTGCTGCCGCCTGTGGCCTGTACTGGATTGGTTGGCGCTGATGATATTATCGTTAGTAACAGTAAGAGGGTAGGTAAAGCTATAGTAGTAATGAATCTCCCATACATCTTAGACTTGATTGCAGTTTTTTTATAAGGATTGTTATTATTGGTATCATTGTAATAATGCTCCATTATGATAAAGCCATGTGCCTCAATCAATTTAACTACATATTCAGATAATTCAGTGTAGTATAGCAGGTATGATTCCTATGTATCAACCACTAGGAGAAATTAGGGAAAGAATATACCCTTCATTGTTTATTTAACTCATCGCAACGATAATTCTGCAAGAAGCAGGAGAGCTCGGATTGTAGCTAACGATTCTTCATAGGTAAATGCTGTATCGTCTAGCAGTCCATGTGACAAGTTATTCCTTAAATTCATACCTACTTGTTCAGTAAATCTTAACTCCAAATATTTCACCAAGTCCTCCAGGAGGGCGTTACCATAGGCGGCGTCTCTTAGCAAACCGCCTAATTCATTATCCATTATGACATCTCCTTTCGTCTTTAGTGTATTGATTCCCTTCTTATTTAGAAGATATCGTTATCTATATCCATCTACTGCTTGCGACTAATGCGTGGTTGTGCTTTTTTGTGAGCACAAGTAATATTATCTCAGAACAAGAAATTATTTTTATTCCCAGAAGATTTCCAATCCGCCTTAATAGCTGGTCTTCCGCTTAATCTTTGAAGGTAGTTATATGCCGATAATGCTGCAATAGCTCCTTGGCCTGCCGAAATTATAGCCTGTTTGTATGGTACGTCTGTGACGTCACCTGCCGCAAATATCCCTTTAGTAGAAGTGCCACAATATTTGTCAACAATTATTTCTCTGTTGCCATTTAGTTGAACTAGATCTTTGACAATGTCCGTCCTTGCAACATATCCCATCTCTACAAATACTCCGTCGACGTCTAACTGTGATTCCGATTTGGTTTTGGAATC
>DATDKS010000038.1:0-3978 GCA_036519825.1 Nitrososphaera sp.
GAGCAAGCAATTAGAAGTTTTTTGCTTGCTTAACTCCTTTTTTCTTATGTTAATTCTTCTCTTAGTTGTTGCCAGCTAGACACTAGATGTTAGATAAACAGAGCAACACCCTCTGTCTCATCCTTCAGGTCAGAAGAACGTCCTCAAGAATCCAGATTGACTATCATACACTGCCAGCATGTCAATGGGTTTTCACTTGTTTTAGCGAACTTTATCTTTTTGCCGCATATACTGCAACAGCGTACTACTATATGCCGATTCTGCTGCTTCTTTGTCCTCAAGAATATCTTGTTATTTGCAACCGCTGCAGCCATTCTATGGTGTCAACCTCCAAATGGATGATAATAACATCGTTGGCACCTTGAGGGGAGGGGTGGTGATTACAAAAAAGATAGAGACGGCCAGGGAAGAAGATGAGTATGTAGGCCCCCTAGATGCAGGCCGTCATCAGCAGTCAAAAAAGGGGACGGCCACAATATTATATTAGCAAACACTAACTAAGGATGGCATTATCAGGCCAAAATTGTCTTACATTAAGCCCATCTGGCCCTTTCGTTTTCCCTGTCTTCCTTGGTAAGTTTTTTCCACTCTTTATAATGATCCCTGCAGAGATAGACCCTCTTGCTTCCGCCCAATCCTAGATCTGGGGCCATGCTGGCCTTAATACCACTCATCGAACGCTCGGCCTGGTTTCCACAGCCAACTACGCTGCAGTTGATGCCCTTGTCCACTCGGCCCATATGACTGCATGAGATAATTTCTAGCTATAAAAAGATGACTGGATTGGCTTAATACAATAGGCGGCATATAATTATGGCAGTTGCCATACAAGGATCCTCTGTGTACTAAATGTCTTCACCCTCAGGAGCTTCACACATACATAGTGGCGGGTTTGCCGCAGGATGCCGGAAAGATAAAGCGGTGCACTGTGGCCATTTGCCCTTGCATGGTGACTGTCAGACAAAAGACGGATAAGTAGTAAATCCATATTCACGGGTTGACAAAATTTATAACAAGCGTTCAGTCGATCACCCTCATTCAAGCATGTCCGAAGACGACAATAATTTTGAGGACAATTTTGATGAAGAGTTCGGCGAAGATGAGGACGAGTTTGGGAACGAAGATGAGAGCGTCAAGTCGCATCTAACTTAAACATCTCCACAAACTCCTTGAGCTCTTGTATTTAGAGCTTGAGGAACTTCCTGTTTTCACTTTTCTTTATTTTGACGAATCTTTCTGCAGCAATTTGATCACATGGGAGTAAGGATTATGAACTGAGCGTCTTGTGAAGGACGTCGCATGGAATGTATATGACCCCTGTGCCCGGTCTTATATTGGATAGCTGGGTGATTTGCAATAGATAGATATCGCCATACCATGCTTGAATCCTATAAACTTGAGAACAGAACGACCATGCGCGGGAGTAGTCAACCAGGCTTTGGTTACCGGCTGCTAATAGGTGCAGCACGTTAGAGCCTGCAATGGTAGCATACTCTAACCTGCTGACAAAGACTAGATCTCATGTTCCAACAGATTTATGAAATAAGAACTCTTCCAACCATAGTCTTAAGGAATTTTGTCTTTATTTGTAGTCTGAAAGTATATCGCGGTAGCGCGCGTCCTTATATGCTATATACTTGACGTATTCGCCATAAGTCATATCAAAGGAACAGTTAGAACACTTGACAAATGAAAAATCGTCTGCTAGCTCTGCAACGCCCTTGCAGTCAGGACAGCGAACCTTCACGTGCCAATTTGAACCCAGAAAGTATAATAATGTTGCCAAACTTTGCCCAGAATTGTAATGTTGTAAGCCAAACATGTCCCAGATAACTTAGACAGCACGTAAGGTAAATGTCGAACAGCAGATTTCGCGGATAGGTGCAAGCCTGGGACTGGACTGCTTTTACATCTATTTGTTTGTCTTTGATTGGGCTTGCAGTGAACATTGCCAGGCTGGTAGGTAACATCTTCATTTACAACAAGACACAAAGCGACAACTTAGAGTACATTAGTCGCTTGGCTTTTGCAATGAACTACAGGTGGAGGGGGATGATATACATACAACACATACAACACATACAACACCGTACGAAGCTAAAGACGCCTATGTGCTAGGAAGATGGGTCAAGATGCAAATGCAAAATGCATCAACTGCGGCTCGAATATGAAATCCGCTTTTCAATAAGCATTTCAGATTTTCTCTTACTACAAGAAGACTAAATTTCACTTGCACTTTTTCTTTCAGTTTTTATCAAAAAATTGCTCTTTTACTGCGGATGTGATTCTATCGGGTCAGCAGGCAGATAAATTTTATTTCTTCATATACTTAGCCCATAGACGGGCTGAACTAAACTGCTTTGATATCAGAGCACCATTGCCAAAAAAGGCAGGCGGAGCGGACGCAGCGGAGACGATGAGGGGCTTTGACATCTTCAAGAGTAGTCCAATACGAAATGATTGTCATAGTGATAATCTATTACATCACAGAGTACAATAATACCATTTTTGTATCTAGCAGGAATAGGTCTCGATTCTGCAGAATTGTGATGATCTAGCAGTTTTTCACAATCCTAACAACTTATAATATCCAGAGCATCATCATTTGCAGATGAGCAAGACTTGCTTGAAGTGCGGTAAGACTATTGATGAAATTATCGAGGATCCAGCCGCTGAGAAATACCCTGCATGCTCGGCATGCTGGAAGGAGTGGACCACTTATGCTGTCATGGTCATGAATGAGATGAGGCTGGATATGTCATTGCCAGAGCACAGAAAGGCCCTCCGCAAGTATGAGAGGGCGTTCTTTGGGCTTGAAAAGGGTGTTGGTGAAATAGAAAAAAAGCCCGATAACCTCGAGGCACAACATGACCACCATCACTAATCATTTCAGCCCGACAGTTTTTAGCGAGTGCTCCGGAATCAGCTTTAGTATTTCGCTCCCATTCGGGAGCCCGAGCAGCACTTCATGCAGCGAGTCCGCTAGGCGCTCTCGCTGCCCTTGATCAAGTGAGACAAAAGCGGTAGTTAGCGACTTAAAGTCAACTTTTATGATATAGCTAGGGTTTGCCAAAATCTGCCTGCAGTAGGTCTGGAACATCAATCCACGCTTCTCCGCGTCAAATTCTGACAGCAATTCAAGCCATGTCTTGAAAAGTATTGACAATTTATTAGGATCTATAGTGGGCACTGCTGCTAACGCCATGCTTATCGTTTCGCGCTTTTCGTCATCTCTCATTTCATAGAACTCTTTGAGGCGGTTTTGCAGCATTGGTTTTCGCAAAAAATCCGGCAGGTCTGCAAGTATATGGATGATGTTGCCAGCTGCATTGTTCATGGTTAGATTGCATCATGGAGGGATTTATCTTATTTTAAGATGAATTAACGGTTCCATTTTAGACTAGATAAGACACCAGTTACTTATAGCTTTATTCATTAGTGATGGTGGCAGCAGCAGAAGAGATGACTGGAGCAAATACCAACTAGTAATCCGTCAATAAATCATTTGTCAGGCTGCGAGGCCGTCAGTATTGGATAAAAGTTCATTTAAATCCAAAGCCCAGATTCTGCAGTTTATTGTTGTTGTTGTAAGCACCCTAAAAGAAGCTGAGGCGGTATCATTCATACATATATGCCTCAGGATGTAGTGCTGCTTTCTGTGATTTCAAGCACTTTCTTACCTTTCTGAGCAAGCTCTTCCTTCTGGTCATCTTTAAGAGTATTGTAGTTTCCCCCATGATAGCAGCTAAAGCCTTTGACGTTGCCACCTTCTGTTTTTGGTGCTAAGGATGCCTCATAATTTATCAATTCTGTAGCTCTGCCGTCTCCACCAAATAGAAAGAAAAAGCCCATGTCTACTATGGCAGTAACTCCATTTCTGCCTTCTTTTCTTGCACGGTCTGAAAGCGATGATACTAGCTTTTTCATGCCACTTACATCTGGATAGTAAGAGCTAAACGCGTCTACTATTACTAGTGA
>DATDKS010000039.1:0-6294 GCA_036519825.1 Nitrososphaera sp.
CTAATGCAACAACAACAGGAGCTACTAATGCAACAACAACAGGAGCTACTAATGCAACAACAACAGGAGCTACTAATGCAACAACAACAGGAGCTACTGGCAATACTACAGAGACAACCGCAGCTAGTGCAGGCGGCGGTACTAGCATTTCCATAGCCTCCGGCGCTTCAAGCCTGACTAACACCGCATACAATCCAAACCCTGTTCAAGTCAAGGTCGGCAGTAAAGTAACATGGACAAATAATGACTCACAACCCCATACAGTCACATCAGGCAGCAACGGACAGCCCGATAACAAATTCAATTCCTCACCAGACTTTAGTCCATTGCTGAATCCCGGACAGACATTTAGCTTTACATTTACACAAGCAGGCAACTATCCCTATTTCTGTTTGGTGCATCCAAACATGGTTGGAACAGTCAACGTGAGCAGCTGACTTTTCTTTTTTGTTTAACTAGAAATCTTTCTTCTAAACTAGCAGTATATGTTGGTCTTGGTATCGCAAAAATGCCAAGGCTTGAATAATTGTTCAAGAGGAGCTAGTGGCAGACCAGAAAACTATTGATGAAATTAGTTTCTGACACTGTGTCTATGTATATGACTGATCTGCATCATCCTTTATCAGACATGGACGCGTTTACCAGGCAGATATGGATGCCTTTGAATGCATAGCAACAAAGCTTGACGTAAGAGAATTTAGCTTACAAAATATTTCTGCAGAAATAAGGTCAAAAATCTTGGAAGCTGCACGGCTGACAGGCAGTGGGCTCAATACTCAGCATTGGCGATTTATTGTTATAGAGGAAGAGAAGAACCTTAAAAAACTTGCCGAGGATAGCACAACTGGTGGCTGGGTTTCAGGAGCCAATTTTGCAGTAATTGTGCTAACAACCCCTCGACACAAATTCCACATGATTGATGCTGGTAGGGCGGTTCAAGACATGCAATTAGCCGCTTGGAATTACGGTGTATCATCCTGTTTATTTACTGGAGTACAAGAAGAAAAATTGCGCAGCGATTTTGGCATTCCAAAAGAACTAAATCCAACGATCATAGTAGGTTTCGGATTTTCTGCCAAAGAGATTTCTGGAAAAAGAAAGAACCGTATTCCACTAGATGAACTTGTCCACTATGAAAAATTTGGAAGCCCAAAGGGGGCATAAGGAGTGCTGCTACTGGTGTAAAATTGTTTTAAGATAGGATAGGCAGAAGAAAAAAGTTTTTCTTATTTTGAAGATCCGCAGAGGACATTTTGAGGAATAGATCAAAAAATTGCGTATATCTTCTACAAGCAAGCATCTTTAAGAGAGGTGTGGCTACTTTCATAGTAAAGAAGAACGCTATCATAAAGTATGCCTGCCTAAGCGTTATCATTCAAGCGATATACAAGAAATGTCATTTGCAGTAAGCGCCCTGCACTATTGCCAGAGGTAAGTTTTTAATGGATTGACAGCAACTTTCAGTGCCCGACTATGCAAGCAAACCAACAGCAGCAGCTTGACGCCATCGACAAAGAACTTCTAAACGAGATACAGTGGGTCTTTCCTCTTGTTGACAGGCCTTATCTGGAGATTGCAAAGAGGTATGACATTTCAGAGGAGGACGTTATGCATAGGATGGCATTCATGAAGGAAATAGGCGTCATCCGACAGATAAATGCCATTTTTGACACAAGGCGACTTGGATACAAGAGTGCCCTTATTGCGTTTGCAGTCAGACCTGACAAACTTGATTATGTGGCAAATAAAGTCAATGAGCATCCTGGGGTAAGCCACAACTATGAGCGCAACCATGAGTACAATATGTGGTTCACGCTTGCAGTGCCTCCAGGATCAGATATCAAGCGAGACCTTGACAGAATGGCATCATTTGAAGGCGTTATCAAACATAGAGTCTTGCCAACACTCAAGCTCTACAAGATCGGCGTTAAGCTCGATATGGTTAATAAAGATCCGGACAAGCTTGTGCCGACGGACAACGTGAAGCATCTAAACCAAGAGAAAGTGCAGCTAAGTGAACGTGACAGAGAGTTCATCCGTGAATTGCAGAAGGACTTGGCAATAATACCAGAACCCTTCAAAGATCTTGCCAATAGTTTAGGTGTAACCACAGCGGAACTGTTTGCCCAGGCCACAGAATATGAAAACACTGGCATAATGAGGCGCTTTGCAGCAATACTTCGCCACCGCGAAGCCGGCTTTGTCGCAAATGGTATGGTCGTATGGCATGTGCCAGAGAACAAAGTAGACGAAGTAGGCTTTAGACTCGCTGCGTTTCCCCAAGTGAGCCACTGCTACCGGAGACCTGTGTATCCTGACTGGAGGTTCAACCTTTTCAGCATGGTACATGCCCGGACGCTCCAGGCGGCTGAAAAGATTGCTGCAAACATGTCAGAAACAGTGGGCATAAGGGACTATCAGATACTGTTTAGCTCACGAGAGTTCAAGAAAGAGCGCGTAAAATATTTTGTCTAGTGCATCCAGTAGCCGCTCTCTCAAGTCACTCTAAATAGCCTGGATGTCACTTTCAATGATAACAACCTGCAACCTTCTGATGCTATGGTCTTGCAGAAGACGCATCGTCAATTGCGCTCATTTGACAACGGGCTCGACATAAAAATTCTTTTCATACATCTCCTCCATTCTTGCAATTTCAACGCTATTGAGGTATTTGCCGTCTGAAAGCGATGTAAACAGTTCTATTTCTTCAATACTTATCATTGTCGGCAGGATGACTGAAATCTGCTTTTGCGACAGTATGAACTTAATTGCGAGTTCTGTAATGTTCCATCCCTTGCTGCTTGCAAGAGGCTTCATATTCTCTATCTTTTGCATCGCCTCAATGATGAACTCTTGCTTTCTAAAACTGCGGTGGTCGTTCTTATCAAACTTTGTATCGGTACTAACCTTGCCAGTAAGTAGTCCTGATGCATCAGGAACCCTTACCATTATGCCGACATTGCGCCGCTCTGCTGCCTGCATAAAGTCTCGCGCAGGGTCCTGCTCCAAAATATTGTAGACAGTTTGGAGGCATGTAATGTTTCTCTTTTCAATGGCTTCCAGGCCTTCGTCCTTCCACCCTATCGCTGGTCCAAGAGCCACCCCGTGGCTCTTGATCGTGCCTTTTTTCACCATGTAATCAATAGAAGCAAAGAGCTTGTCGTTTGATATTGCGTCCATCTTGGGATTGTGGAGGCTATAAACATCTATGTAATCAGTCTGCAGGCGGTCGAGGCTCTGGCCAATAGCAAACTGCAAAAATTCTTGATCATGCTTTTGTGGTAGCTCACTGTGTCCTACTTGCTTGGCGCTATACATGTCATAGCCCCACTTTGTAGAATAGACTACGTCGTTGCGCATATCCTTGAACGCTTGTGCTATAAGCTTCTCGCTTTTTCCCTTGCCGTACATGTCTGCGGTCTCGTAAAAGTTGATACCCAAATCATATGCGCGCTTTAGCATCCTGATCGCTTCATCGTCGTCAACCTTTTTCCCCCACCAGTCAAGCGCTATAGTCCATGCACCAAAGCCAATCTCGCTGACCTTTATGCCACTCTTACCCAAAGTTCGGTATCTCATACCGCTATTGATAGCACTCCCTTTACTTCAGACGCTATTTTGTTGAATTGCAGATCATCCATTATGGCTCTGCCGCTTACATCTATGTCAAGTGGGATCCATGATCTGCAGCCGATCCATTCCGGCTTGTTTTCAATCAATATTGGCCTATCAAGTTTGAAAACACGTAAGAGTATTATACTCATAGGTTTCTTAGGATTGTAATCCATCCTTGCATTAACATAGCTTTCGTTCCAGATATGGTAGTTTGCAAGCATTCTGAGAGTAATGCGGTCAGTTATTTCCTTGACTTCTACAGATTCTGCATAGCTTGTGATCCTGTTGGTTCCGGCTGTCGGCTGATCCTTTAACACTTCGTCAAGTTTATTTGAATAGTCAGCCTGCAAATGATCTTTTGACTGGTGCTCGTACGTTGGAAATAGCAGAAATCTATCGTGCTTTACTTTGAAGCCCTGGCGGTATTCCAGTATGCCGCCCTTACGTAAAAGGAGAACCTGTCTGCCCTCTTCAAGAGCCCTGCAGACGACAGCCCATTCTTTCAGCGCCTGCATAATTATCCTAGACTTTTAATGATGTCTTCAACTCCCTTATAAATGCAGACAATCATTGGAGTGTCACGGATTATATACTTGCTCACTTTGGTTTCGCGCAGCTGAATTATCAATTCCTGAAACGCCGTCAGATCTTCAGTTTCAAAGGCGAGCATGAAGTCCTGATCATCAAGGCCAAAGGAGTAGGTGGTGTTGATTCTGATCTTTGGAAACTTACGTCCCACTAGTATATGCTCTTCCATCATTTTCTTTCGCTCTTCAAAAGGCAGCAGATACCATTCCCTTGACTTGACAAACGGATAGACGATACAATATTTCATAGGCTGCTCGTCAGTCATAAATCCGGGGATTATCTTCGATGAGTAAACAGATGGTCTTGTTGCAGAGAGGAAAACATATGATGGCATCAGGTATTTGCCAAGTACAGTTGAATAGATCTTGGATGTCATTATCTGTGTCTTTTCTAGAGAGTTAGAGATCATCCAGAGCATCAAGTCGCTATCTTCTCGTAGGCCTAGAGTTGAGTAAATCCTCACCTTTATCTTTGTGTTGGCAACCTCAGCTAGGTTAGCGAACTCTTTTGCTGCTTCTTCCTTGCCTATCTCATTTAGCCAGCGCCACTTGGGATCCACTCTGTAGAATGAGAAGTTGAGAAAGGTTGTGACCTGGGGTTCGGCTGCTGCTGCCTCTGCTTCTTCCATCTGGGTGGAAGTAATTTACTGCAGCCTAATTTTTACTTGTCTTCTTCTATGCCGAGCCAGCTGTAACCCTTTGCTTCCAGTTCTTCAGCCAGTTCTTTGCCCCCTGATTTGATAACTTTGCCCCTTGCCACTACGTGGACATAATCAAGTTTTTTGAGGTAGCGAAGAATTCTGGCATAATGAGTGATTACAAGCACGCCTGCGCCCGTATCAATCAATTTATTTATTGCCTCAGCAACCGACTTGACAGAATCGATGTCCAGACCCGAGTCCGGTTCATCTAAAATCGCGATATTCGGTTTAAGAACCAGCATCTGCATGACTTCTGATCGTTTCTTTTCGCCACCTGAGAACCCCTCATTGAGGTAGCGGCTTAGAAACGAAGGATCGAGTCCCACCGCATCGAGGTTCTTCTTGACGTACTCGTGAAATTCTCGAACTGTAATGAAGACTTCCCGGTTCTGTTCCTCGCCAAGCGACTTGTTGAGAATGTTGTAGGCATTTCTCAAAAAGTGGCTGTAGCCAACTCCTGGAATCTCTGTTGGGTATTGAAAGCCAAGAAAAAGACCCTTTCTTGCTCTCAGATCAGTCGAAAGTTTAAGGATGCTCTCGCCTGCGACCAAAATGTCACCCGAATCGATGCTATACTTAGGATGGCCCATAATGGCATTTGCAAGCGTGCTTTTGCCAGAGCCGTTTGGACCCATGATGGCATGAACCTCACCTTTGTTGAGGCCAAGATTAAGCCCTGTAAGTATCTGCTTACCATCAATGCTAATGTGCAAGTCCTTAACCTCTAGAAACGTCATCTTATAACAGTGTTATAAACACTTAATATAAGTATTATGCGGACGAGTTCTGCTTCAACGTAGGGGTTTGCTCGACCTGCTTCCGCGGACGAGTTTTTGTTTCGTGGGAAGCAAATTCAGTTGTTTTCGATTTGGCTTAACAATCCTTCAAACAAAGGTCTTGCAATTATTGATATATCAGCATCACAGGTAATACCTCCTGGATAGCTTTTTCAAACACTCCTTTTTGGTGCTATCCTTAAGTTGACATCTGGTAGAAATCTTATTACCAAGTTATTTGTGAGCCTCAAATTCAAGTGGGCTGCAAGTACGATTTTTTGCAGTATTCATGTTCTTCGTACATTGCAATAGTCAGTTGAATCTTTGTACTCTATTCGTGAACTCTACCATTCTCTTGGTGTAAGATACTTCATCACTTGGCTAAATTCTCAAGATGTGCAGACTGGGCTCTTGCTTATCCTACTGTGATCTTGCCTGTCATGTAAGGGTGTATCATGCAGTAGTAGTCGTATTGCCCTGGCTCGACTTGTGCAAGAGACACCGTAGCTGATTCGCCGCCATTAATTATGCTTGTGTCAAATGACTTGGCAGAATTGGGATCGCTTGACCCGGTTCCAGATGTCACCGTGTGTGGGACTGTGTCGTGATTAACAA
>DATDKS010000040.1:0-20367 GCA_036519825.1 Nitrososphaera sp.
CAATTTATTTTCTTATAATTATCTATGAGCGTTATCGCGTCAGGTGTTATTCCATATCTATACCCTGCTTCATGGACAATGCCCGCCCCTTTGCTTATCGAATGCGAAGGATCCATACGCTCCAATTCTGGAGTTTTTTCCCAACGTTCAATATCATATATTATCATGTTCAAATCATAACGTCGATCAATATTTATCGCACCAGTAATGTTATCTAGTGACTGGATGATAATCATCTTTCTGTGTGTGGGAAATGCATCGTATAGCCACAATGGTCCTGGAAGTGCCCTTATGGAATGCATCACATAGTGGTTTCGCTCACTATGTGAATATTGCTCTCGCATTACCTTCATTGACTCACTGTCATTGGCAAATGTAAAAACGGCAAAAAGCAACGGTTCTTTGGGTGTTACAGAGATTGTAGATTCTTGACCCTTTGGACTTGTCTGATTGCTCTGGATGTTCTGGCTGTCAACCTCTAATCCATGACTGGCAAAAATGGCTAAACTGCAAACTAATAGAAGAAGTCCAGCGATCATCGATAATGAAAAAAATTGTGTCAAGTTGCGATACTAATGTAATTGTATTCGCATTTATTGATTTGCCACGTTTAATCCTGTTATGGAAATAGGCTTATCTCATTTTCTTGTATTTCGTTTGCAACCTAACCTTATAAAGCGTAGTTCTATGCTGAAACCTTCAAGGCTGTGTAAAAGAGGTCGTAGTAGATAGCGATCATTGAAATTTTCTTAGGTGCATAACAATTACTTCTCCGTATTCTCTAACTTCCTTAGTTGCAATGTAGCGAGCAATGTCAAACTAATATTTTATAGTCAATAAAATAGTGTTAATTATGAGTTTACTTATTATGTCATTAGACTACAGAATGCAATTTTCTCATATTATATACCATTCTACAAAAAGATAATTCTAGCTGCAATCTAGAGTGGGATTATATGGCTTAGAGCTTTTTTGGGCCATTCGGCTAAAAACAAGCTGAAATAGCCGCATATTCTTCTATCTTTACGCTATACTTTTGTCAGCTGTTGCTGGGGTTTAGCAAGAGATTGTTGTTGTGGTTGTTCTCCAGAATCGCTGCCTTTACTACTACTGATGATCTTTTGTTCTCCATCTGGATACAACGGATCGACGCTTCTGTTTACTACTTTTCTCAAATCCTTAAACGACTGATCATTGTATTCTTTCCATCGTGAAGACCAATTTAACATAACATCCAGCACCTGTGGCTTTATTACAGCATTTAGTATGAAGTTGAATAAGCGAAGAAATGGATAGTACTTTATGTCAGCCAACTTTTTGACCTTATTTAGGCGGTAGCCATAGAGCACAAGCTGAATAACTGTAATGAAGATTTGGATTCCAATTAACTTTGTAAGCAAGATCGAGATGGCAGATTGATCATGAAAAAATGGAAGGTTAAGCATTCCAGAAACTATAGATGCCAGAAGAAACGGCCACATCAGACTTCTTGCCAGTCCCCCTCCATGCGATGCTAGATTCAAGAGAAAAATGAGTGATCTGGGATTACGCAATTCTCTGACTAGCCTCAGATTTATTCCTCTTGAATGGTAAAATGCCACACCCCACCTTGCTCTCTGCTGCAAGAGACCCACTAGAGTTGAGGGATGCTCTGAATACACAATCGAAGATGGTTCGAATATTTCCCTGTAACCATATCGTGACAGCCTGTTTGTTATCTCTCCGTCCTCACCAAAGATATTGCTCTTCCAACTACCCACTTTTATCAAAGCATCACGCCTGAATGAAGTCGACGAACCAGGCTGTGTGATTATTGAATCGAGCACGTCTTGGCCTCTCTTTGTATATATGTAATTAGCACACAAGACATTCTGGACCTTTATCCATAGCCCTTGTTCTTGGATAGGGAATACCCAACCACAGACAGATCCAACTGTTGGATCCCTAAAATGCATCATCATGGGTGTTAATGCATCTTCATCAACTATGGAATCAGCATCTGTCCTGAATATGATTTCTCGTTTGACCTTTCCCATGCCATATACTAAGGCAAATCCTTTACCAGAATTGGATATGGTAAAAAGCCTTCCGTTACAATGCTTAAGATTTCTCATTGCTTCAGTAACCACTCTTTCTGTGTGGTCAATGGATCCATCATTAATGAAAACTATTTCAACCTCGCCATTGTACTTGGCAGCAGCTTTGTCGATACTTTCTATACATCGTCCTGCAATTTTCTCCTCATTGTATGCTGGAATAAGAAAGGATACAGAGGGCATTCTGCTACCAGTGGGAGAATTCGCCACTGAAGATACTGTAGTTTCAATCCTTTTTGAGGTACCATGCCTTCCAAATTCAAAAAATAAGTTAGAGATGAAATAACCAAATGTTACTATTGTGGACAGGTTCAACCACAGATAAAGATGCGCATACTCCATTATGGGAGAATCTATATCAACATGCAGAAACATTTCAACTCCGTATACAATAATTGAAGCTGTCACGATCAACAATGCAAGATAGGCGTATTCCTTTGCATACCGTCTTTTTATAATAGGCCTGATCTTTGTTCTCTCCGGTATTCTTATCGTGGAGAAAAGTGCCAATTCGATTATCAAACAACCAGCAAGAATTGAAGCAGTTATAGTTGCTGCCTTAAAAATTAGAATCGAACTCAAGATATCAAGAGCCGACATGATAGCTATTGAACCCAAGCCGACTCCTATGAAGGTAAAAAAACATATCAGTCCAAACAACATTATCTTTGCACGAAGTGCGAAATTAACTCGTGTAGTAAGTGCCAACGAGGGAAAGAACATGAGGAAAAGTAATTGCACATATATCGGCAGGTTTATCTCTGTGGCATCTGCATTTTCACCGACAAAGAGATCGCCATTTGATACAAATGCGGGTGTACCCAAGACTTTAAGTACTGCCAGAATAGCATATTCTTGCGCATCTCTAATTGACTCTATGCCATTTAGAAGAATAAAAGCAAAGAAGATCGATGCACAGTAGTATCTTAAGGAAAAGTATGATATTGTTTTTCTGAAACGTGAGGTCATTGAGCAATTTCCTTTTTGTTTGTATTCCGAATCCCCTTGCCGTTAGGAATGAACATTCTGCTCATTGTAAATGCTTCGGCCATTCCGTTTTGTCTTGTACCTATCTTGCCTATGAGATATCTTGCATGGGCTAGAGACTTAATAATATGAGCTTGCACGTATGACTTGCCTGATTGGGTATTATGATGACCTAGACATTCCATTTTATTGTCTATGTAATCGGTGATGTCGACATATGCATTTGCCTTAAACTCTGTAGTGGTAGAAGAAACGACTTCATAAAACACGACCTGTTGAACGTCTCTTGCCGCATTTATAGCACACTCGCTCACGGACTCATGGACTTGGTGATAATCAAAAGGACTATGGGTATACAGTCTACCTGGACTTATATCATTTATGATTTCCTTTAAAACAATTTCAAATTCAATTGACGGTTTGTTAAGCTTGACTACTGGAAAATCTATGATGTGAAGTCTTGCATTCAAGATCTTAGCAGCCGCGGATGCCTCGTTCTCTCGTGCTTTTGGATCTCCTGACGTGCCACCAATGCCAAGTGTACAAATAATAATGTGAACCTCATCACCTCTTTTGCTATGTTTCGCAAGTGTTCCACCCATTCCCAATTCAACGTCATCTGGATGCGCGCCAATGCTAGCAACTACCATCTTTGTCATTGAAGCCTATCTCCGAACTTTTGATTCCCTTCACAGACAAAGAATTGTGTTATCCCAATAGTTATCAAAATAATCCTTCCTCCTCGAGCAAGAGGGTTCTATGACTTTCGAATTTTTCTTCCAGTCCTTCATAGGTGCTGGTTTTGGATGCTTTATTTTCTAGCATAGAATTACTTGTGAAGGTTTTTATTCCGATTTCATCTTGTTCTGTCGCAGTTTCTGTATTATTGTTAGTCGCTTGTTCAGAAGGAGGTTCCGTTGACGCTTCAAAGGTTATTATGGGGCTGAAACTCGCATTGTTGGCATCAAGCTCGTACATCAAAATAGTACCTATCCCTCTGCAAGCAATAAGCGATGTTCGAGAAAGTATTCTTCTATTGTTATTGGGAGACTTCCATGATGGCATAATTACTAATGAAGGCTCTAAATGTTGGATGTATGACTTTACGGCATCTGCGTTGAGCTGAGTTATAGTGGAATAATCAAATTTCTCTATGAAAAAAGTCTGCGTGACACCGATTGCAGTTAACTTTGGAACATTTGCAATTTCTGAATGGGATTGGAGTGTGTTTGACGGAGCGATTATTGCATATATCAGGTGTCCCTCTTTGGCAAGCCTTGATATCGTGAGGCGGCATGTAGATATGATCTCAGAACAAGCACATGCAATCACCGCGACTTTCATAATATCAACATCTTGATATTTTGGTGCATTGCTGAGCTAGCTTTGTTTTGCATCGGTTATTGAATACCATTATCCCTAAGTATGAGCATGCGGAACTGATCCTGTTTGAATATCTGAAACTGCGGAAGAGGTTACTACAGCATCTTTGGCAAGAGCTCCATCCCATGTGGTCTTTGGAAGTATGGTCTCACTTTTCTCAAATACCCTATCTCTATACTTGAACAGATCCTTTATCATTATCTCTAAGGTTTCTTCTATTCTTCTGGTAGGCTTGAATCCGAGTTTTCTCAGATGTTCATGATCCACTTTGTAATAATGTACTTCTTTTTCCATTCTTGGATTTGGCAAATTCTTTACCTTGACATCTATCCCAAGCTTTGTAGCAGCCGCTACAACCCTTTCAGCTAGTTCGCCGATGCTATAAACCTCATCCAATTGATTGAAGACGCGATACTCGCCTTTTGCAGCAGGGTTTTCTATGGCTATTGTGAGACATTGTATGGAATCTACTAAATCAATAAAGCCCCTTTTCTGTTTACCTTGCCCATATGGAGTTAGTGGTAGGCCTATGACAACCTCCGCGCAATATCTGTTAATGACGGTGCCAAATGATTCATCAAAATCGAACCTTGTCATCAGAGAGTCGTCGACCATCTCCTGCGTCCTTGTACCGTAGACAACACCTTGCATAATGTCTGTAGAACATAGTTTCCATACCCTACATGCAAACATTATATTAGCACTATCGTGCACCTTGCTTAAATGATAAAGACTGTTTGGTTGCCTTGGAAAAGGTAACATGTCTTTTTTACCTCTAAACTCTATTTCAAAAAAGCCTTCAGGGATATCGATATTGGGTGTTCCGTATTCTCCCATTGTGCCAAGTTTGACAAGATGACTTTCAGGTACAAGTTCCTTCATTGCGTACAAGACATTCAGTGTCCCTTCAATATTGTTATGTTGTGTATATATTGCGTGATTCCTATCTATCATGCTAAAGGGCGCTGATGGTTGTTCTGCTAAATGCACTATAGAGTCGGGATGCGTTCGCTTTATAACATCCGCCAAAAAATCATAATCGAGTAGATCTCCTTCAAAAAATGATATATTTTGACCGTGTATCCTTTTGAATGCCCTCAATCGTTCCTCCATATCCAAAATTGGAATGGCTGACTGGGACCCTCGACTCTCTACGTTAGCTCGTCTTGTAAAATTATCTACTCCAGAAACTATATGACCTCTTTTTGCCAAATGCATTGCCAAGCTCCAACCAATATACCCATCAATTCCTAAAATGAGAACGCGCATTCCTCTCCTTTCAAAAACTTCTTTAATAAGGGATCCGTATAGAAATTCTACATCTTGCTATAATTACACTATACTTTTACATGATTCTGTAGAAGAACCAACATTTCTTATTATGGCCATTACAATTTGTTGATTCCTTTTTTAGGCCATATCCACAAAAATTTTCAATTCAGAGCACAGATCACGACAATAACAATTCTCAGAAAGTAACTATAATTGTTACAAGCGATGATGGATGAATAAAAAAGGTCGCTAAACCCAAAACACAATAGAGGAAAATCTAGGAATCGAGAAATTTTTTCGTTACAATTAGGTGAAAAGCTCCTCTCCGAAACAAAACTGTGATGTTGACACGATTGCTTGTCTTAATCTTATTCTAACAGTTTTAGTTAAACAGAGCTATGATGTACAACATCCGATGAATATGCTCTCAGGATGTGGATTTCTCGTCCATGTTTATATTTGTGTCAGTTGATTTTTTTGTTTTATTGTTATACGTAATTTGGCCAAATCCTCTGCATTTCCAACATGCAAATCCATCTAAGTCAATCCCTTCACCATTGCATGCTGGACATTCGATAAAGTCATCATCTTCCATTTATACCAAGTATCAGGACAAGATGTAAATCAACTATATATGCTGCTCTAATCGGTTTGTTCTGAAGGACATTTTTCCATTGTTGCTAAATTATGGCCATTTTGAGTAGGGCTCCTGGTTGCTCCTTAAGATACGAAGATGCATTTTAGCCACGGTATTATGTTCCATTGTTTCACATTAAAATGCTATTAGGAGAACAAAAGGACCATCTCTCCCCTGTCATAGTACAAACGAACACACATTCAAAGAGAGAATGGACTAAAAGCACCTTTAGCAATAAAGATTAATTCCAATTGTGCGTTGTGACTAATCTGCATATTCGATAGTTTGACTTTAATATTCTAGTTATTGATACAAAATAGTAATAATACCTAGCATCGTACATACTAGGAAGAAGAGACACCTCAGGGTTTAACGCTGCACTTTCTACGGGGTTTAGAGACAGTCACCCTATGATTTATACAATATCGAAAGATAATTTGTATACGGCTCAATGACAAAAGGTTAACCCTAACAGTACTTCTCCATTGGACAATTGCGTAATTCTGGTACAATTCGGCCATCTGCTGAATTTGATTCTTAATGGCATCCTCGGATAATCTCTGGTAAGGATAGCAATATCTATCACGCTTATGTGTTCCGTTTGGGAAAAAATCTACAGATTTCCATTCTCGGAACAAGGTTGTACTTTTCAATGTTGAGATTAGTGGCAATACTTTTAACTCATCAATTCATGTCTTCCTTGGATTAGTGTAGTTTAGTAGGAAACTAATACAAATAGCATCATCTTTTCCTCTCAGATATTATTTTACTGATACCTTTTTTGGATTCTTGTTGTCACTGCTTCCTATCAATGGAACAATTACAAGAAATGACTCTTAAGGGCCATAGAGTGAAAATATCTCGTAGATGTGCAACATTTATTGCTATCCCTTTATCCACTGTTTTTTCAGTCTAGAATAGAAAAAAAATATAATACGAGCCAGGTTAATCCCCGACGTAGTTACCGGTACCCGATTTTCCATTATGAACATACTGCAAAGATACTCAAGCGGAATGTTCAAAGATTTCGCATGCTTTTGTTTCACACAGCACAGGGTATTCGATAAGTTATTAACTAATATGGAAGATCTTTAACAAGTATTGCAATATATACGACATTAGGTTTCGATTCTACGAAAAAAAGATAAGTAATATGTATTCTTTCCTTCACAAGAAATTATTTTAACCGAATGAGTATATTCTCATTATGACTGAAAGCCAAATAAGTCGCCGCGAATTCCTGAAATTTTTAGGTTCAGGCGCTGTCGCTATTGGATTAGGCGTATTTGGTTTCAGTAGCTTTTTAGATAATCGGAATACTGTTGATAAAAATAAAAATAAAAATAATGCTATTGCACAGTCCACCGGCACATGGGATGCTCCCATAAATCAACCATCGGGGACAACCACTATACATGCTGCTTTAATTGCAGGGGGTAAAGTCGTTTGGATAATGGGTTCAGGTAATCAGGATCTCGAAGCAGATGGACCTTACAGACATGGTATATGGAATCCGAACGGTAGCTTTGGATCAACAAATACTCTAAGTGATGATCTCTTCTGCTGTGGCATGGCTAGCCTCGCCAGTGGGAATGTCTTGCTAGCTGGAGGAACTCTAGAGTTTGATTATCAGACGTTAAACGGGAAATGGCATGGTGCTAAATGCGCATATGAGGTTGATTTCAGTTCTGGTTCTATTGGAAACAGAACTGAAATGGCACATGGTAGATGGTATCCAACTTGCGTTACTCTGCCAGATGGCAAGGTCTTTGTCGTACAGGGATGGGATGAATATGGATGCGACAATAAGTTACCTGAGTTTTATGACCCTGCTACAAAGTCGTGGCAAATCAAACTTTCCCCTAGTGGTTCAAGCAATTATTGCGTAGGCAGTTGCGCCACAGCATATTACCCTGAAGCAGGTAGTCCGTGCTATGGTCCAGGAGCTATTCCACTTCCCTTATCTTTATACCCCCGAATGCATTTGATGCCAAGCGGCCTGATAGCATCTGTTGGCCATAAAAATCAAGATAGGGTATATGATCCTAGCACTGGCAATTGGTTATGGTCCGGATCCACTATAGTGAGACATTATGGGACATCAGTTTTACTGCCTCTAGAGAACACTCTTACTGAGAAAGGTAAAATCTTGGTATGCGGTGGCTCCCCTAATTCTGCAGATCCTTCTACTAATACAGCTGAGATTGTAGCGCCCAGTGGTACCAATGGACTTTCAAGGCGAACTGTCCAATCAATGCATTATGCTAGAAAACACATAAGCCCCGTTATTCTTCCTACTGGACAAATAGTTATTTTTGGAGGCAATCTGCAAACGAGTATATTGCCTGTTCTATATCCAGAGATGTTCGACCCCGCAGCTGAGAGTTGGACTGTCTGGCCAGCAGCTACTGTCCCAAGACTGTACCACTCTGTAGGACTGCTACTGCATGATGGCAGGGTTTGGACTGCAGGTACTACAATCGGTCAAACTCCCAAAGAACCTAGAATTGAAATCTTTAACCCTTGGTATATTTCTGAGACAAGGCCTACTATTTCCGGCACAGTTACAGGCGGGAGCTATGGAGATACAATTACCATTCCAACGCCAAATGCCGCTGATATTACTAAAGTATCTTTGGTTAAGACATCAGCTATGACACATCACTATAACACGGATCAAAGGTTGATCTGGCTTCAAATTGATGGGAAAACAGCTTCCAGTATCACTGTGAAAGCTCCGATCAATAGCAAGCTAGGACCTCCGGGATATTATCTTATCCATGTATTAAACCGTGCCGGCATCCCATCTATTGGCACATACATAAAGATTACTGGCTCTGCCAACAATCCTCCTCCTCCCGCATCGTATACCCGCATATATTCAGTGACAGGTGGTGCTGGCAGTTATGGTAAACTTTATACTGGCGGCCTTAAGAGGGCAGGAGAATTAATGCATAAGAATTCAACCTATAACTCGGCATTGATTGGCCAGCCAGTAAAAAGAGTTAAAGTTATCTTGGCAAAGTCAGGCAGCCCAACAGGGAACATAACCGTACTAGTCAGAAAAGCCTCCGATGATTCCGTAGCTCATACATTTGGAACCATAGACCCTTCCAGACTAACAACTAGCGATCAAACATTTACTCTAGAACCAGCTTCAGCATATACTATTGCAGCTAACGACAGAATCTTGGTAGAATGGAGTGGAACAGTTTCTAATATTAATCAAGTATGGGTAAAAAGATCAGCAGTCAATACATCTGGTGGCTTTGATGGTCAGAATACCAAATGGTCACAGTATGCAACAAGCTACAGTAATCAAGGCGGCTATGATCTAGCAGGGGAGTGGTTTAAGCTAGCATGACGATGACTTTAGCAGCGGCCCTCAAATCGTACTTTTTCATCATCGTTGCATTAGCTTCTATAATAGGTTCGACTTTAGCTGTTCCATATATTTCAAATCTTGTAAATGTTAGTAGCGATTCCGATTCCTCTAATTTAATCCCAGATGCATCCGCACAATCACTCCCATTTAGAGTAGATCATCACCTCAAAATTAAGGAAAAAGTTGGTGACCCGCTAAGGATTGAGGAGGAAATCAATGATGGAGATCGTCATTGTGAGATGGGTTGTAAATACATAGAATACAAACCAGGCTCCAAAGGTAAAGCAGGACTTGCTTTTAACACTGACAACCCTGTGGACTTTTCTGGTGCAAAGAGGGTAACCTTCTTCCTCATGGGCGACAAAGGAGGAGAGACAGTAAAGGTCAAAATTGCAGGAAAGAGTGACGCAGGGAAGATAACGGACAAGAATACTCAGAAATTAGACAATCCTTTCAAAGAAAAGTTTGCTAGATCAACAGACGTGATTACGTTGCATAATGATTGGCAAAGATATGAAGTACAGCTTGATGGTGCAGACTTGAAATACATTGTGGCTCCATTTGCTATTGAATTGTTAAAGGGTCAAGGCTCAGCTATGCAAATCGTATATCTTAAGCATATAGTCTATGATAACGAACCAGTAGATGAGCGTTTTCTGCTTCCAGCTAATAACACTAGTAATGCAACAAATGTTAACAATACCTCAGTAGAAGGCAATAATAGAAATGCTACAATAACTGGTGATACATCAGAAGCGAAGAACGATAATAACAATAATAGTAACAATGGAACCGCCACTTCCACCACCAACAATACTTCTGCAGACATAAGTTCGGCGAACCAAATCACGAACTCTACTGGTGTTGCTCCTGTCGAAGATGACGAAAACCTAGCACCAGTTGCTATGCTAGCTGCAGATAGTCTGGTTGCGCATCCAGGTAATAAGGTAATTCTTGATGGTAGTCTGAGCAGCGACCCAGATGGAGATGAAATTACATACCGGTGGAGTCAATCAGACGGGCCCGACGCAGATATAATAGGTGCAGATACTGCAACACCTACAGTAGTTATTCCCACACTAGACCAGAATGATCAAATAACAATTGACCTTGTGGTAAGCGATGGCGAAGCTGAAAGCAACACAGCCTCTGCTGTTATAGATGTTCAGTATATTGGAGAGATCGAAGAAGCAATAGAACAAGACTTGCCGCCAGAAGATGTTATAGGAGGAGAAGGATGGAGCGCCACTGCGTGCGGCAGTACTAGTGCTATTATAGATTGTTTGACAGATGGTTCAGATAGCACTTTTGTTTCTTCTGATGGACCTTACAGAACTGCTGAACAGGTGTTTTCATTCCAAGACTTTGATGGTGGTGCCTCCACTTTAGATAACAACGGCAGTAACAGCAACATTATTGCATATGTAACTGCTCACATCTCTGCAAAGAAAACAGGTGCTTCAAGCTTTATCTCATTTCTTATAGATCGCGCCGATGAGAAAGAACATTATGGTTCTCCAAGTATTTCCATCATATCGGACTCACCTGAAGAGTACGGTTTCACTTGGAAATACAATCCAGTAACAGGAGGACCATGGACTATAGATTCACTCAATTCTCTGGTAGCCGGATATAGATACTCGGCTGGTCAAGGCTCAATACAGATAAGTGAATTTAATTTAATCGTCTCTGGTCTTATCGGCCAGCAAGAACGGGATCTATCGCCATCCTCATCCTCATCATCATCTGCTATTGATGGTGAAGCTTCCAATGCAGAGGGAGAAGAAGCAGCAGCGGTCAATGGCCATAACGATAGTAATGAGGAAGACAATACTACGACAACGACAGAAGAACCTGCTCCCGATGATGGTGGTACTGAGACAGATGATGATGCGTCTATGGAAGGCGATATACAAGAAGATGAATAGGCTAGGGAGAGTGGTGAAGATGAAAATCTCGGCCAAAGGGATGGCACAGTCTAAGAATTGTAAACCAAGTGTCTGTTCTGAAATATTGGCCCATTATGCGTCTAAAGCATATGATAATTTCTCGTATAGTAAGGCCACTAGTAATCAACGTTCTGCTTTCATGGTCTACCAGATGGAAAGAATACAATACTCAATCATTCAAAGATTTAAGAAGAATTGTTAACAGAAGCATAGATCCACTATGTTCCAGCGGAGGGCAACCAACTTCGCCTTCTTCGAAGGATGTTAAACCTGTATTACCCTCATCCTCTTCTTTGGGTAAAGCTCAATTGGATTATTGAAAATCATGTAGAATGATCTTGCATTCTCACTGTTCAGTACCAAGTTAGTTTTAACCAGAGATTCTGTGTGTTGTACAGTCCAATTGTTCCATGTATCTATGCTCCAGAGTAGTAATATTAAAAATAGGTCGCTGCATCGATCACCACAGATGGATTCTTATTTGATCTTCATGAACTGACCAAAGCAGTTTCCTCCGAGGTCACAATGAATCCAAGTTTGGTCAAAATGAAGCATCTTGCTCTATACTTTAAGACGATTGAGAAAACTACAGAAAGTTAGGAGTAATTAGTGTGCTCGCATAATTCTAATAGATATATGGAAGGAAGCCATCCAGAATCCCATCAATTGCTCTGGGTTATAACCCATGATTGGTAATGATATATACAGAAGCGAAAACATGTTTGATGATGAGGAAGACAGTTCTGAGCGATTGCAACAATATTTAGCAAATCAGCGCACTTTTTTATCATGGGTGCGAACTTCAATAGCACTGATTGGGCTTGGTTTTGCTATTGAGAGATTCAGCATATTTCTGCAACAATTTCGACTAATTGTAGATCCTAACACAACAGGAAATTCCGTATCTGCAACATCCCATGAATATTCCGCTCTAGTTGGGATCGGTATGATAATTGTGGGCACCGCTTTGATCGTTTACGCACTAAAGAATTATCTAGATAGCAACAAGACCATAGCATTAGGTAGATATAAGCCTAAAAACGCCATCGTTTATACTGCTAGTGCAACAATAATCGGGCTTGGCATCATAATGATAATTTTCTTAATTGGACAGATGCTGTAAAAGCTATTGACTAATCCATTATCTAGGCGGATAGACGCGTTACATTGCAAAAGATACATACCCATCTAGAACAAGAGACATCAAACACTATCTAAAATATCGTAAGGAAGATAGAATAAAATTAAAAAATTATTTCGCATTTCATTCCGAAATACCTGTCTCAACTGCCAAAATTATGTCGAAGCTGTAAAGCCAATAAACAGAAAGGGCTATTCCCCCAGAAAAGTGCATGCGTGCGCGTTTAGATGACTCAAGATAGTTCCTTTGCATTAGGATATGAAAGATAAAGATAGCTGAACTCTTCTTAGCAGCGGGTCGATTAGGACACCCACTTCCACTCCCTCTCCCTCTAGTGCTCCATATATTATTAGCTGATATTGCAGAGATTTCTCTATGTCAACAACACTTCAAGCGGAAGCATCAAAACCGCAAAAAAAGATGCAAGAGTGCAATCGCTGCAAAGCTGCTGGATTTCCAAACCAGCCGATAGCCTTTGAGAAGGTAAGTGAGGATTTGGCGACAGGCAGAGTCAAGTGGAAGCTGGTAGACGAATACGGAAATGAACATGTGCACAAGGGCGGGACTCAGCTCGCTATTACTGCTGCTAGGCGTAAGCGAATTGTAGATATCGCCACCGTAGCTGATGTCAGCGAGGCAAGAAAACTACTTGCCCTGGGCTGGGAGTACAAAACCTCGTATCCAGCAACGCTTGCTAATGTTCCGCACTTTGTGCTGGTAAAGCGCGAGTGAGCATTATCATCTCACCTTTTTGGCTCAAAATGCGGCTGCAGCAAGAAATTGTCGTACACTTTCCCTTTTTCTTTTTACATACATCTTGCAATTTAATAAACTAAAAATGAAAATGAATAATTTGAGATATGACGCATGAAGAAGAAGGACTTAGTAGATCTATTAGATCCACAAGGTACCGCAATGATATGCATGACAAAGAAAAAATTCAGGAGGGTTTTGGGCACCCTTCCATAGGCCAAACAAATATTTCCTTGCCAGGTAGCTTCCATAGCTCGCTTGCATACAAGTCGGTATTGTCTATGTGACAGCGCTCGCACATATTCACAGATATGTCCTCAGAGGGTTTGCCTATCAGTGTTAGAAACTCTTTTGCATATTCTACTGCCTCTGAGTCTATTTCCTTTGGCACCTGTGTCGATTGGCTCTTGTCAGTCGGTATGAATACGTCAAAGTGGAGCCTCCCCTTGTCGGCATATGTATTGTAGACTACTACCTTTTTTCCTGACCCGTTATAGGGCTCAAGTTTTGCCTGCATGCCTTAAGTGGAGCAAGAACGAAATTTATTTTTTGCTCTCTATAAGTTATTTTTCGTTTCTACGTCACTTATACTTATCACATCTGCATTTGGTGCATATAAAGGTCCTTTTTTTGCTGTCATACTGGTGTAGTCCAAGCCGATGACTGCATTTCTTGTTCGAGCAAATCGCTCCGTGTCCCATTTTTGCTTCTAGCTTGTTATTCCAGACGCAAATTCGGCTGCTATGATATGCTTGCACTTCAAGAAGCGGAAGTTAAAGTCAGGGCACGTGCACACCTTTATGTCTGCGTCAACCCTATAGAACTTACCCCTATCCTTAACGCTACGGACTTCAAATAGCCGCTCTTTTGCATTCGTTTCAAGTATGATCGGCTCTCGCTCATTTAGATCCACTATCCCATAAGCGCGGTCGATACGCTTCAACATCTCCAGCAAATCTTGGCGGGAGATCCTCCTTTTGTTCTTCAACCAATTCATCGCACAAAATTAGTCGCATTCTGAGTATATAATAAAGGGAGCACTAAAGCGAGTGGGAGGGTGAGAGGGAGGGAGAGAGAGTCACATAGTCAGGGTCTGATGCAACTTTTCATACTCTTGTGGGCTGATGTCACCCTTAGCTAACCTCATTTTCAAAATGGTCAAGGGGTCTTCGGCTGCTAGCTGTCCGTAGGCATTGCTTCTAATTTCTTCAATAAAGTCCCAGCGCTTCCTAACATCTGCCTTCTTGCCTACCCGATAAAGGGCCTGTGATAGCTTGTTCTTTTGCTTTGCAAAAGACGCTGGCACATGGAGTGCTACCATGAATCCTTTGGTGGGGAACATACTCTTCCATTCTGCAGGATATGTGACATGGAGTGGAGTAAAATCAAGTGGAATGACTTCATGGGGCGCTCTGTTCTGAGGATCCTTGCTCTTCCACAGATAGCCGATGTAGCCGGGGCTTGTTGGTTCTCTTTTCTTCTTTGGCTGGATCACTAAATCCATTATCGCGGGGTCATGTGTCCTGCCCACAACTACAAAGGTAGTACCACCGTACCTTTTGGCAGCTGCCTGTCTTTGTTCGATTGCCCTTGGGTTGGCTTGCCTTTTGTTGAAAAAGCCAGGTATGTGCACCTGCAAGATAGTTCTATCTGGTTTGTAGCCAAACAGCTTTAGGTACTCTAGAATCTCCTCTTGGCGATTGGAGGTCACCTGATCGGCTACTATGTGCTCAGCTTCAGTAATCGTTGATACAGTCTGACCCCTTTTCTTTCGTCTATTGTAGGTTAACGACATTTAGGTTCGGTTGATCTGCATTGTATATGTAACTTGATGATAAATCGACTATAGAATTTAACAAAACAGAGGTCCAAAAAATTAGATATGAAGGTAAATGAAAGGGCCACGGGTTACCTCTTGGAAGGTTCAGACGAGTCAGTACATTCTATTATGATATTGTCAGATTATATGGTGGTTACAGTAATCCGATATGAATAGTGGCTTGTTATCACCGGCCAGAGACTTTAACGCGGTTCAGGCACGAGTAAGGCAGACCCTTGATAAAGGCGTGCAGATAGACCTTTCCACAGAGTCTTGTAAGCGCTTCCTCAGGCGAAGGGTTAACCAAAAGGTGGGCGTCGTAATACTCTATGTGGACATTGATGGCTCCACCAAGATGAGCATGGCGCTGTCGCCTGAGAAGTTTGCAATGATATTACACGTGTTTTCGCAGGAGATGAGTCTTGTAACCTCAGAGTATGGCGGCTATGTGCTAAAATACGTAGGTGATGCAATAATTGCCCTTTTTCCTGCCGAATACGACACTGACCAAGCATCCAAGAACGCAGTAGGCTGTGCAAAGGATATGCAGAGGATTATCAAAGAGTGTGTCAACCCCGAGCTAAGTGCCCGCAGGCTTCCTCAGCTAACCGTAAAAATGTCAATAGACTACGGCGATGTGCAAGTCGTGCTCTATGGTAAGAGCATAGATCGTTCTCATATCGACATAGTAGGATCGAGTATTAGTATGGCTGCAAAAATGGTACCTCTGGCGAAGACTTGGCAAATAGTGATTGGTCAGGCAATGTATGAGAAGCTGGACAGCAAGGAAAATCTTACAGAAATAAATATGGATCCCACAAGGTGGGCCTACATTGACGAAAAGAGTGGATTCAGCTACAAGCTGTATTATGTATTAATATAGATTCTCTCAAAAGCTAGTTGAAACAATATTACTCATTATCATAAAAGTCACACGGGATAATATTTCCTGATGGTTAGAAGGATGAGTGCAACAATAGTAAAATTATCATTGTCTTGAACAGAATGAGAGATTTTCTCTCTCGCTAGAATGTGTACCAAGTTTCTAAGGGAATTTATCCTTATGAGACGGCACAGACAAACTCACTGGGATTTTAAGAGATCATCCTACCGGAGCAAAACCAGTCAGTAGGGTTCTTTCCCAGAGGGCAGGCAGGCGCAAGCATATTTATTTTGTAAAAAGATTCTTCTATATCGTGAGCGCAGTCAGCGAGATAATGTCCCAAAAGGTTGTAGTAACAGTTGACATCAATGATAACCCTTCTGCTCTGGACGTAGCAAAATTAATGGCAAAACATAGCATTGGATCAGTACTAGTAATTGAAGGCGATGAGAAGAAGCCTGTAGGCATAGTCACTGAAAGGGATATTATCAAGAAGGTCTCTGCCCAGAACAAGAGTGCGGATCAAGTTGCAGTCAAGCATATCATGTCATCCCCGCTTGTCACAGTTAAGTCGATTGATTCTATCGACACAGCAGCTGAGACAATCGCGGAGAATAAGGTCAAGCGGCTAGTAGTACTAGAGCAGGATGGCTCGATGGTTGGCATATTATCAATAAGCGATATTTCAAGAAAGCTGGCAAAAATACTGACTGAGGATTACAGTAGGTATCGATCGCTTCGAAACCTACTGGATGTAGGTTGATGATACCATTTTGCGTCATGCTCTGAGCCAGCGGTTTGTTTACATTTTCTCACAAAGTATTTTCGATTCTTGTCGACATCTAGTTGCTATGATTGCCGCGTAGATATACCTCTATACTTGGCTTCTTTTGGCCTGACATGGTAATCGGCTTCGTACGCCTCATGCTCGAATAAACCCTATTTACTACTACTGCTGTTTGTTTCGCTTTGCGTATTCTCTAATGAGCGAGGAAGCGTATTTTCGTAATCTCTCAGCCTTCGTTGCTGCATCACGCATTTTTTCTGTGTCTAAGATGTCTTTGCCCCCTGGTCTGCTGCGGAGCGGCCCCACCGTGATACTCATCACATTCTTCAGAGCTTAGTTTTACATAAAGACTCTATACATGAAGTAACGTTTCAAAAGATAAATTCAAATTCCTTTTTGATCTCAATAAAGATCATACAAAGACAAATTAGGCATGGCATGAATTGATTCTTGAACTTTCAATTCATTTCGATGTAATATTGGTGACAAAATGTTCAAATTAAACGAGCAGCTTCGTATCCAGCCAAGCATACTGGCAGTATCCCTAGTCTCCCTTGTAGTAATGATGGGCTCTACTATGGTCACACCTTCATTGACGCTTTACGCCAAGCAGGATTTAGGAGCAAATGAGTTTCTCGTCGGTGCAGTTATTGCGGGTTTTGCTATAGGCCGCTTGATCTTTGATGTCCCAGCTGGATTCATTGCCGACAGACTTGGCCTAAGCAGGACAATGATCCTTGGCCTTGGAATCCTCATTGGAGCATCGACTCTTGCAGGTTTTGCCTCAAGCTATTGGATCCTGCTATTTGCAAGGGTGCTTGAAGGCATCGCATCGTCGATCTATGTGAGCGCGGCAATTGCGTTTGTGCTACTATCCTCAGAAGCAGCAAAGCGCGGGACAAACATTGGAAGCTACCAGTCGATATTGATGCTTGGTCCCATCATTGGTCCGGTAGTTGGAGCTCCAATTGCAGAGTTTTTGGGTTATAACGCGCCATATTTTGCATTTGCTGCAGTAGTACTTGTAGCAGCTGTAATTATATCGATTTTTAGTCGCTGGCGGAAGTTCATTATCGAAAAGACAGCAGAACATGAACATGAGAACAGGCAGGCGAGCATGGCAGCCTACCTCAATACCGCAGCCATTGCTACTTTCGGCTTTGCCTTCCTCCGTTCAGGGATATATACTACAGGGATGCCTCTGTTTGGATATGGGAGCCTGAATCTATCAGTGTTTGATATAGGCATAATTCTTACAATGGCTTCACTTGCAAATCTCATTAGCTCTTTCTTCTCAGGCAGACTTACACAAATCTATGGTATGCAAAAACCCCTCTTTGCTGCCATTCTAATTTCCGGAGTGCTAGTTGCAATCATTCCATTATCCACATCAATGGTTTATCTGCTTGTTATCATTACTTTGATTGGGATAACTTCAGGCTTTTTCGGCCAGTCCATTGCATGGGCTGCGGAGCAGATAGAGGAGAAGGTAAAGAGAATTGGCAAAACCAACTATAAGGTAGCACTGGGCGTACAGTCGCATGTTACACGCGGAATTGGACTGAATAGAATGATAGGGGACTCGGGCTTGATATTAGGACCCCTATTCGTAGGCTATTTTATCACAGTGTTCAGCAAAGACCATATGCTGTGGTTCATCTCGTTTGGCTCCACTAGTGCAGTACTAGTACTGGCTTCATTTCTAATCCTTTGTACTAGGCTCAAGTCCACAATACCGAGCACTCGGAACAGCTTCTAGTGCTGTAGCCGGTCCCTATCATATTCGTCCTTAGTAGGAAATCCCTGCCGCAAACGTCGTGTAGATACGGATGGTTAGCAAGGCGTCCATGTCCCGATGGTTTGACAGACGACGCCATGATTAAACGCGATCGGCAGTAGCTTGTAAAATAATATCCAAGCTGGGGTGTCAGAGCCACTTTTCTTCTTTTGCTGCATAGGCAATGCAAAAAGTGAGTTAGTAATTGAGTCATAAAGACTGGCGGCCCTCCTGCTCTGGGGAGTTGGGGAGCAAAGCAGGAGTTGTGAGTCCCGCCAGATCTTGGGTTCTATTTGAGCAAGACATGCTTATATTCACAGAGGTGAGTTCCTCTAGAATTAAGATATAGAGTAGAACTTTAGAATAAATAAAGAGGTTATTAAATAATAATAACCTACCAAATTACTAGCTAGTATAACAGTTGAGATCTATGAAAGTGAGGGAAGAAGATGGAAGAAGTTTGGCTTGTCAAGATCGAGTGATTTCTTGTGACCTCAAAAATTTGCACTCCTATTGTGTTAAGTATAAGAAAGAAAATGCTCAAAGCGAGATACCTCCCTTTTGTCTTGAAGCTGGTCTATAACGACGAAGAGGAAATTACCATTCGCATAGTCGTGTTCTTTTCTTGTCAGGGTATTTAGACTGCTTTATTATCTATTCTTGCACTATCAATACGTCTCTCCAGGCCGTAACTGTCATTACTTTTATAGGGGCCATTGAGACTAAAAAATGGGGCCTAAACTTCATACTTCCTATAGTTCTAGGGCTCCATATTGAATGGCTTAGGATGACTCTGCTACGGCCAGAAGAAAGACTTTTTGGATACTTACAAAACCTGCAAAGGTATGATTTTACTCTTCTGCAAAAATTGGTGAAATTTGGATAATGTACAATACAGCCATCGAACCACATCCCCTAATTTAAGAACCAACCACTACCTAATTAACAGACTGTGACTACGATTTACTTAGCAGTTAAAATATTCTTTGATCAGAGTAGTCTTTCGTGTACAGCCGTCTCATCGAAAGTAAGTTTGATGCGTATATATTTATATATTTATTTTTCTGAACATGATACCAGTGGTAGGAAGATCGAGCGGTAACAAACAAGTTGATAAAAATGCGGCAAAAGAGAAAAGTTCAGATTCTAGCAAGCACAAGAAAAGAGCGCAAAGAAGGCATAACCTAGGTGGGGGGAACGCAAGAGGAAAAAGCAAAGGACAACAATAGTGTATGCACCGTTGCGCCTTTCAGTGTGCAGCATTGTTTAGAGACTCCATCTGATGAACTAAATGACAAAGTGTTCTCTACTTTGAGTGTGCATGGATATGATGTCTTCTTAAAGAGTTGAAGATGAACAAGTGTCCTTAGACAGAAGGTTATTTACAAACCAGCCATAAACTAGCTCATATACATCTTCTGAAACTTCGTCAAGCCCATGACCTGCTCGTTTGTATATAACAAGTTGGAGTCGCATTTTGATGTGGTAAGGAGGTCAG
>DATDKS010000041.1:0-22802 GCA_036519825.1 Nitrososphaera sp.
CTTCAGGAAGAATGGGATAAATGCAGGCCTATAATCCAGGGTCTTCGTTGATGCTAGAGTATCGGACAAACTCGTCAAGCGTGCCAAGTGATTTTCCGCCAAGCTGCCTTGCCCTTTCTGCTATTTCGTCTGCCATTTCATCGAGAATTTCGTACTGTTCTTTAAAGAACTCGTGTAGTTGATGGAAGCGAGGTCCTATAACATTCC
Organism: Nitrososphaera sp.; assembly: GCA_036519825.1. Taxonomy (GTDB): domain Archaea; phylum Thermoproteota; class Nitrososphaeria; order Nitrososphaerales; family Nitrososphaeraceae; genus Nitrososphaera. The sequence goes on from DATDKS010000041.1 coordinate 208, forward strand.
AGTGATACTTCCTTGTCTTTGTGTAGAGAACATACTCGTCACACAGGCGCATATTAAGCGTCTCGACCAGCTTTTCACGAGCATCATCTTTTACTCCAATATCTGTCTTAACATCGCGTTCCATTATTGCGGTAGATGTGGTGCTACTGCTACTTTTTGATCCCATGATACCGATAGGCCGCAAAATTATATATGCGATATATAACAATGAGCCAGACAGATTTAATACATAGAGTGTCCACTACTGCTCCCAAATATGGCAGCGCGTAGAAAAAAAAGTAAAGTGTCTACACAAGATATCGATATGCTGTTTCGATTGGCTGAGCTTTACAACACCGACTATGACTTCCAGGCAGCCGAGTGGTTTTGGGGGCAGTTCCATGAAAATACAATCGAAGAATTTACAACAAAATACGCGCACGGAAGCAGGGAGTATCAGTTCTTTGAAAGGTTAACGTCAAAGTGGGAGCTTGCAGGCTTGCTTGTGGAAAAGGGATTCCTAAACCCTGACCTATTTTTCGACAGATATGGGTCGCTTCAGGAAGAATGGGATAAATGCAGGCCTATAATCCAGGGTCTTCGGGAGAAGTGGAACGAACCACGCCACCGTGAGAATTTTGAGCTTTTGGCAGAGCTTGGCCGCAAATGGCAGGAAAAGCACCCACCGAAGGTATAACATGGATATCGGAGACTGTTGACATGATTCTCTTGTTGAAGATCGCCTAGGTAACCTCAAATGATGATGATGCCTGCCTGCAGGGTGACGGAGTCCAAAAATGGAGTATCACGTAATAGATGACGATTGTTCTCGCTACAACAATTATTGAAACTGGTATTTAGTCCTAAAGGATCTAAGCTTTACCATGCAGGCATATTTCAGTAATAGTATTTTCGTTACTTCTATCCACCTTTGCTTGCTATTCTTTTTCTCTCATCTTCAGACATTGAGGCGAATCCGCGTTCACTGCATGTGAAGCTTCTCCACCTTTTCTTGCTACTCTCTCTCGTCTCTTCATCAGCTGATGCCAAACCTCTATTTTAGTTGGATATGCAAGACAAATAGATAAGGCAACTGATAAAACACTTGTAGACCGCTATTATTAATCTACGAGGATAGTAATTTGTCCAGATTGGAACGTCTATCTCAAATCCAGAACTCAATAGGTGATAGAGTATATACTTTGAGCGATTAGAATATATGCTGCTTCAGCAGTTTCGCAGTTATTTGAAGTGGTATTTTCTATTCATTCTGGAATGATCAGCGATGATGTACCAATTTAACATAATTTTCCAGCGCTAATTCTATGCACACAAATACCAGGACTAGATTTTATAAGAAGGGTCAATACGCCTTTTATTTTCTATCTACGAATAACTGTATAACTATATGAGCAAGAAGGAAATTGAAAATTATGAACGAGACCCAGACATCATACCACCTCCGCCCGAACCAATTTACGATCTCACAACATCTGATAAGACTGGACTAGTAAAGGCTGCTGGGCCAATAGAACGTGGAGAAAATCCTTGAGGTTACATCAATAAGATACTAAAGAAGGTTTTAGTGACAATATAGAAATTGATTTTTATTTATAGCTTAACCCGCAGATTGGGTTGGGAGGGATGTCTTCCGTCCTAATGTTCTTGCGCTCTTCATTTTAGCTGCTTTATTTTCACACAAGGAGTGTTTAGCATACACTTAGTTGCTTGCAAAAATTGCAGAGCATTTGCTGCATGCAAAGAAAGAATTCGTAGACCTCCGAGCCGCTACAAATAATGCTAGTTGTTTCGGTTTTTCTATTTTCATATCTTGTTCCAATAGCCTTCGCTGTTTTGATGGAAATTTATTATTACTATTTCTCCATCTTGCCATAGCTGAAAATGCTTTTCAAATTGCTCCAGAGGTGGCATATTGAAGCAGGCCTCTGAATCGTTGAAATTCACGGAATTCTTTCAGTTCCAAGTATCTCTTATACGTCTTCTTCAACCAAAGTCAACATTTCTGGATATCTTAAAGAATCGCCCCAGCCATTTCTGCTGTGAAAATGACAATCTTACCGTAGAGCTTCGTTTGTAACGAGCTTATACCTACAAAAGGATCAGCCCACTTACTGAATCCTTAAGTGTGGTAGAAATTGTATCTAACGTATTCTACCTCTAAGAAATAATATCTCAATACAGAAATTACCATAGCTCAATAGACCGTTCTAACTAAATTATTTTGCCAAAGCTCTATAATTTGGACTTATCATAATTAGACAGGTGCGATGCGGTCTTGGAAGAATAAGAATAGTCCAAGAGCGATGTGTGAATAATAATGGCAATAGTTTGCAAAGGAATATGCGAAAAATTTCGTGTGAGAAACTCACAGAGCAGGCAGCATTATCTGGGAGGACAGAAGAGATGTCAATACTGTTCTGTATATATAAAAACAGATCTCAAAACATGTCCATGTTGCCATCTTAGGCTCAGGCTATCCCCGGTCTACAAAAAACAAGCATTTGTTCTTGTCTGAGATGCAAATTCCTAGAATCTAGTTCCATCAGACAATGAGAATGGAGCCTACTTTTTTTTCCTGATTGTCTGCGATAAAATATATGATATGAGTTTTAGTGAATCTTGCTTATTAGGTAATATACATAATTCTAGCTGGCTGGTCTTAACTAAGAACGGTCCAGAACTACTTATAATATTGCTTAAACCTTATAAGAGCATCTACGCATGAAACAAAGAAGCAGCTTTTCTATCGTTTCACTTATCTTGGAGACTGTTACAAGATCTGAGCCTATGGGAATAACAAAAACTAGAATTATGCAAAATGTGATGCTGAATTACAAAAGAGTGAACAAATATTGTTATAATATGATGGAGTCAGGTCTGTTATTGTACAAGCCTGAAACGCGTACTTTCCATATTACGGAGAAAGGCAGGTTTGTATTGCGCAATTGCGGTGAGCTCGCTCGATACATATCTCCTATCCGTGAACTAATTAACAAGTATAGATATAGTGACAAATATTATTATCTTGACGACTTTCAGATCGACCAAGCAACACCATCATCTATCCAAGAAAAAATGGCGCATGCGTCATAGATAGTGCTCTGGCCAGAAATCCTAATAATATCTCTCTGATGATTCTGGATCAATATACTCAGAGGCGTTAGATGGTAACGTGAATAACAATGATGGCAGCGACGGTAGAAATCATCGAAAACCAAATGACGTGCCTTCTCCTTCATCATACCCTATTGTTACAAAAATCCTAAGCGAGCTTGCATCAGTAGAGGTTGGAGAACACAATGTTCTGATATTTCAAGAGATCGAAATAATGAAGGAAATACGTTCAAGATATTGCAGTGAACTTTTGACAAAAAGAAACATGGCAGTGATATTGATACTATATGTAGAAAGTATGGATGAGGCGATAGCAGATCTTAGCGCCATCGGAGAGGCAAACGTAGATAGGTGTATTGAAGATGGCTCTTTGCTCATAGAATGTGATGCTCATTCACTTATTGGTTCTACTGATTCTAAATTTCATAGCTATATTAGGAATCTTCAAAGTCAAGCTAGGGGTAAAGGGAAAGAAGGTCTTGGCATAGTCCTAGATGTCAGCAGTCTTTTACTTATGGACGCCATAGATGAATTGTTAAAGTTTGAATCAGAAATTTCTCCAAAAAATCAGTCAGATCTTGAATATACTTCTTTGCTCTGTTGTTATAATGGACTTTTGTTTGACAAGCTAGAAAGAATGCACAGGGAGATAATTACCAATAACCACCATCGGAAACTATATGGTGTTGCCATCTCCGGTAACAATAGCCCATGATACACCCAAAAGATCTGTGCAGTATAAAAAAGTCAATCAAGGATTTATACTCGGAACAGTTGAGGAATCTACCGCTTTACTTGTAGCCCTAACTTGAATGGAACGACGACTTTAGGCTTTTGCGATGCGTAGGATAATCGCATATGATTTCTGATGAACAATCCCTTAAAAGGAGAGGATGAATCGTTTTCCCTAAGAACAATAGAATAAACATGTTTTACTTTATATTCTGCATAATAAAGTATTTTATGGAATAACGGCGAGTCATATTCTTGCCCTATTATCCTCTGCATATGAATTAACTTGGTTAAGCTATCTTAAAAATCAAAACATGCAAAATTAATGCATATGCAAGAAAGTAAGAAGGAGGAATTACAAAACTATGAATGCAAGATATGTCATCTAAAATTTATTAGCAAGACATATTATGAAAGTCACATGAAAATTGAGCATGAGAAACATTTGCCACCATCTGGAGTTTACTGAGGTGGATGTCGGGATTCTCTAGCACAGAGAATAATAATAATGAAGTATTCAAGCATTAAATGAATTCCTCTGAATAAGAAATTATTTCATATAACCAATTCTACTTTCTATCGTTCTCAGACAGCTCTTGATTGTAACCTCAATAGATATGCAAAATAATAGTATGCTCCTGCCGCTCAGTAAAGATATCAAACTCCTTTCAATATTTTCATAATCTCTGTACTAGAGAAACTCTTTTTTTGGTGTTATCTTATCGTTATTGCTGTGAAATTATAGTTCCCAATTTATCGTATAACAAGATCCGCTATTATCTTGACATCACAGAATTGTTAGCATCTAATGGATCATTTTCTGAAAGATCTTTATAGCTTATCAAATTCACTAACTGCCACATGCAATAGATTGCAACATTCATTTTAACTTCTGGGCCCCATCATGCTCCTTATGATGTGGTAGTACCTGAGCTAACAAATCTACATCGCAGCAGTTCTAATTTTTTTTGATTTGCATTCACCCACCCATCCTGCCCAAGATAAACGCTACCACAAAGCCTGCCATCGCAGCAAGCCCTATTTTACTTTCACCACCTTCTTCAAATGCTTCAGGAATCATTGATTCTGCGAGCATAACCAAGATTGCTCCAGAAGCATAAGACAAAGCAATAGATATAATGTCTTTATTGCTGACATTTGCCAATATGGAAAAGCCAATAGCTGAAGAAATTGTCCCAATGGCAACGACAACTGCCCAGAGTAAAAGTATCCGTTTTGTGCTCTTACCATTGCTTTTCATGCCTTGGGAAGAAGCTAAACCTTCCGGAAAGTTGGAAATAAATATAGCAGCTATTAGTACAATGTTGACAGTTCCTCCTCCTGCAACTATAGAAATACCAAGTGCCATGTTTTCTGGAATGTTGTCCATAAGAGAACCTACCATAAGCGCAATACCGGAAGCATCCTTTCCACCACCTGCATTTTCACCATGAGAACGCTTCCTGTTTTTTGTACCACTTCTTTTTTTGTTCAAGATGTAGTTGGCACTGCTGTATGATATGCCGCCAAGTGTGAAGCCTAAAACTACAGGCACAAGGTCATTGACAAGATTGTATGCTTCTTCAATTAATGAGAATGTTAGAGCTGCTATGAGCACTCCAGCACCAAATGCCATGATGGAGCCAATAACGCTCTTTTTGAGGTTGACAAAAGATGCGAGGACTGCACCAACAATCAAAGGTACGCTGGCAACAAACCCCCATAAAAGAGAGTCAAAGATGGTGCTTGTTGTTGATGAAACCATCTACATTTCACCGTGTATATGAAGATAAGAGGAACCATTGATTCGTTCCTATAAACATTGCCTATACACAGAAGATCAGGGAGGCGCTATGTTTTTACCTATATCGAAAGTGAAAGCATACCGCAGCTGTAAAAGAAGGGGAAGATTACTATTTGAAAACCATTCGACCATTTTCTCATGCATTTCCATTTTCTGAGCTAATAGATGGCTTCGATCTGGTAGTTGGCTTTTTGCTGTATCTTTTCTCGATTATGGGCATTTCTGGAAAATATGCCCTAGTATAGGGCGTCATCTTTTCATATGGATAATCCTTGATGTAATATGTAGCTGAGTCTGGGACTATATCTTTTTGGTAGCCTCTTTTGACTTCATCTTCCGTTAACTTAAGCCAGACTACATGGCCATCCCAGCCTTCTACCTCGCTAATTGGGATGTAATAGTAATGTACATTGACAAAGCCTCTTTTTACGACAATAAAATCACGGTTAATGGCTTCTATATCTCCAATATCTTTGTCATCGGTTGTATGGACAGATTCATTAGTTACATCCCTCCAGCTTGATTTTGTGGATTTGTTACTCCTCATAATGTGACGCTGCTCAGCAAATCATTTAATGAGTATAGACCGTTTTTAGCGATCTGTGGTTACTATTATGCCGCCGCAGTTCGCCTTAATGAGTGACTTATCAATATTGTTGGAAGAAGTACAACAGCCATGACTGGGATAAGGATAATCATTGTGCTTCCTGTCCCGGTAGAGCTTTCGATGGAATAGGGAAGAAATATCTGGTCGTTTAATAGAAGCAAAAGTGAACTAAACACTGCAATTACAGCACCCATGCTTCTCTTAGAATTTTTGCATCAAAATGTATTATTCGGTACAAAACAAATCATCATCCAAAAGGTACATCTCAAGAATATCACTATTGTATATGTATCTAAGGGGTGAAATCAAGTGATTGCTTCTGATTGCACAAGAAACCTAAGTCTTATTACGTCTCTCCATTAAGGGCATATCTATGCCAATTCATCCATATTTTCCGAAAAGTTTACAGGATACTAAGCAGAGGCAGTATTGAGTCGATCTAGGGCAAACGCAACTAGACCATTGCTAATTTCAAAGCAATAGAAGTAAAGTGAATGCATAAATTTCTAGTTTGCTCTAATTCTATTGTAAGTGCTTGACTTCTGAATTCACCATAAAAAAAGGACCAACGCAATGGGAAGCCAAAATATTTTCAGAGAATGGAAATGAGGTTGCCGAGATAGAAAAGAGAGGAGGACAGTCGGAATTCAGATTACTTAGTAAAAAGGATAACCATGAATGGGGTCTCACTAACAAAATTGATGGTGAACACAGGCGGTTCTCGTTCTCCATAAGGGAAATAGAAAAACAACAAGAACATGGGCAAGGAGAAAAAGGCGCCCTATTGACAGTCCGAGATAACATCTTCAAACATAATGGCAAGTTCTACATGCTTGCGAACCATCCAGAAGGCAAATCATGGCACAACTATGTCAATAATCCTGTCAGGTACATCTCGAGATTAGACAACTTTCCATATTCAGATGTATCAGAGATGAATGAAGAGAAGCATCACCAAAATTTAAGACATAAGATAAAGAGGTTTCGGGGAGTTCCTGTAGGCGAAGCATCGGGACTAGGTACAACTCCTGAAGGACACCATGTCAAAGTAAATGACGAATTAGATGACATTGGCTTGTTCCTTGCCGCAACTTCGTATCTGATGTACGCCTCAGCCTAGCAATCTGCTTTATTGTCCTTACTATTTGCCTCATCGTGGTGATTAACAAGTAGACCGTTCTTCTACAATTGTAATAAACTAAAATGCCGATATTGACTTTTGATGAATGTTGAGCCAAATCGCGTCGGGCAATTTCCTTTTAGAAAAGCTGATCCAGAGGAACGAAAGCGCAATTTCTCTGAAGTCCAGCAACCTTATTCAGAAGAAGAAGTCATGCGTGAAGCTGATCGATGTTTGTTATGTGGAACGCCTGTGTGCATAGACGCCTGTCCTGTTCTTTTAGACGTTCGTGGCATGAATGAGGCTGTCTCAAGAGGTGATTTTAAGACAGCCCATGAGCGCATAAGAGAAACAAATCCATTGCTGGGCGTAACAGGCAGATGCTGCCCTCAATTGCAGGGCTTATGCGAGGATGCCTGTGTACTGAAATGGTCTGGCCAGCCAATTGGAATTGGCCTTATTCAGAGATATGTTGCAGACTGGGAGCGCAAGAACAAGCAACCTCCGCCAAGTATAGGAGCAGACACCGGAAAGAAAGTTGCGGTAATTGGTGCAGGCCCTGCTGGTGTAGCCGGAGCGGATTTGCTCAAAAGATATGGCCACCATGTGGTTATCTATGAAGCTCTTCCTACACCAGGGGGCACTGCATGGTACGGCATTCCAGACTACCACTTACCAAAAGATGTTTTGTTGCATGAGATTGAGGCAGTCAAAGATATGGGAGTTGAAATAAAAACAAACGTTATGATTGGCAAGGATATTTGCCTGTCCCAATTGCTAGATGAAAATGATGCGATACTAATAACCACGGGCTCAAAGGATCCTCAAAGGCTTGATATCCCAGGCTCTGATCTTCAGGGTGTAATCAATGGCTACGAGTTTCTTGAAAATGTCTTTGTAAATGGAATCAATAGCTATTTGAAAAATCCGAAGTATGACCTTGGAAATGATATTATCGTAGTAGGTGGCGGAGACACTGCCCTTGACTGCGCCAGGACAGCGTTGAGGCTCACCCGGGGTCAAGGCAATGTTACCATAGCGTACCGAAGAGCAGAGGAAGACTTGCCTGCTGACCCAATAATGATTGAGGAAGCAGAGGAAGAAGGAGTTAAATTTAGATTTCTTGCTCAGCCCAAATCGTTTGAAGGCACGGATAAGAATCATGTTGTAGCAGCAACAGTCATGGATTCTATGCAGCTTGGTAAGCCTGATCAATCAGGAAGACGACACCCCGAGGCAATCCCCGGCAAGGAGTTCAAAATGCAATGTTCCACCGTTTTATTAGCAATTGGCAGAGGACCGGATTCTTTTCTGCAAAAAAAAGCAGGTCTTAAAATGGGCAGGCACGATTCAATTGCAATCAATGATAACTACAAGACATCTATGGAAGGAGTCTTTGCCGCAGGGGATGTTACAAGCGGAGAAACCCTCGTTGTAAAGGCAATGGAATTAGGCAGAGAAGCTGCGCAGCGCGTGCACGAATATCTGGGAGGTCTTGAGGATCAGCACATCTCTTTCTACGAGAGGTATTACAAGCAGAATCTGTATGATAGAATGCTGGAGGGCAAAATTGACACTGACCTTCCTCCAGACTAGAATCTATCGACATCCCAAACTTACTAATTGAAACAATGAGTAATAGAAACGCACTATATGGCTTATAGTCTATGATAGCCTAATAGCTATAGGATATATCCGGAGCAGATGAGTACCAATTGACGGAGGCAAGTGTAGGTAATAATAATAATAATCGTAGAAGCAAAGTTGCCGTTGTTACTGGCTCAAGTAAAGGTATTGGCAGAGCTATCGTCTTAGCTTTTGCAAAATCCGATACATACGCAGGCATAGTTGTAAATGCTCGTAAAAGAGATGAGGCTGAAAGAGTAGCTAAAGAGGTACAGGATATAGGAAACTGCGATTCAATAGCAGTCATAGCAGATGTCTCACAAGAAGCTGATTGTATAAGATTGATTGACGAAACAGTGAAACATTATGGTAGAATTGATGTTCTTGTTAACAATGCAGGCATACAGCAAGAAATTCCTTTCGAGGATACCTCAATAGAAGTTTGGCAAAAAATCATAGCAGTCGACTTGACAGGTCCATTTGTTTGTGGCAGAGAAGCAGTAAAGCACATGCTAAACCAAAACCCAAAAGGCGGATGCATAATAAATATTTCATCAGTTCACCAGATAATTCCAAAGCCGCATTATCTTCCATACGCAACATCAAAAGCAGGAATTGAAATGATGACCAAGACTATGGCTTTAGAGTTAGCTCAGGATAATATCAGAGTTAATGTGGTTGCTCCCGGTGCAATAGAAACAGACATGAATGAGGAGTTAGAAGAGGACAAGGCTGAATTAAACAAGGTGCTCAGGAGGATTCCTCTTCGACGAATAGGAGCTCCCGAGGAGATAGCAAATATGGTTGAATTTCTAGCATCAGATAAGGCAAGCTATGTTACTGGGAGTACCTTTTTTGTTGATGGTGGAATGACTCTATATCCAGCATTTGGTCCGTCCTTTGACCTAGGCAAAAAGCAAGAAGAGGCAGCTTAGCAGAGCAAAGGTAAGAATTGTAGATAGGATGACGATGCTACAGGCCCCACTCATCATCTCCAAGAGAACTTAGAGAGAGTTTGATTATTTTTCAAGCCTCAGCTGATAGCCTTCTTCTAATATTGCCCAATATGTCAACAACAGCAATCCTGACAGCCGATATGCCCGTTCTAAATGGGAACGCACCATTACCTTCATCAGTAATAGGGTTTATCCATTCATAGAATGTGTGCATATGAAGATTGCTCTCTGAGGTAAGCGTGGACAGTAATAGATTACATTCTTCTACCCTATCAAATCGACTTCGAGCAAGCATTTCGATTCCAGTAGTCCAAGGCCAGAACGTATGATTGTGGTACTGATAGGGCTTCAGAACCCAGGGCCCAGTGCTTTTGAGTACAACTTCCGTTACAAGAGGCCATTTTTCCTTCCATGCTCTGTTTTTTAGGGCATCAAGTGTTCTATTGGCTCTATGCATGTTTAGGTGGTCGTCGTCGGTTTTTTCTCTTGGAAGACCTTGTTCTCTGTTGTTTATCAAATTCTCCCTAGCTGAGTTTTCAGAGATAGCGACTAAGTACAGTGAAACGTCTTGAGTTAGAGTCCTGTAGGGACCTCCAATATGATGGGTTTCTTGAATATCTATATAGGCCCCATCTTTTTCAGACCAAAGTATTTGTTCCACGGCCTCTATCCCTTTTTCGGCCATCCTTCTGATTCTATCAGATTCGTTCTGTTTGCCGGTGGTAACTAACAAGCTCGACAAGTTCTTCAATGCAAGTATCCAGCAGGCTTGGCTGTAGACTATCTTTCCAGCCCGAAGGACTGTATCCATCCAATCTTCATTATGACTCTGCTCAAGTAATCCATCGTTGTCGATGTCGCGGCTTGCAAGATAGTCTACAGCCCGCAGCATCCTGGGAATGAGAAAATCAATTGCCTTTGTCGGATCTGTTATTCCAAGTTTTAGCAACAAACCAGAAACATAGTCCGCGGAGTGTTCTGATGCGGTGGTGGAAACCATGGATGAACCATCGGATAAAGAGTTGCTCTTTAAAGATTTGTTCAAAATCCAAGCAGTTGCTGAAATCATTAGTGATGTGGAATCAATGTCGGGATTTTGTCCGTATAATTCAGAGAATCCCGCTTGGTATATTGTTGTAGGTAGTGCTCCAGCAAATTCTTTTTGTTTATCTTCTTCCGCTACCTCAGACAGGAATTTCATTTCTGGCGACCCTCTACCATAAACAAGTTTTTCTCTGCCCGGCTGTATCTGATGCGACCATATCAAATACAGCTGCTTTAGTGCTGCAGTCATGTTACCAGAAAGTGTCCAGTCACGAAGGATGTAAGATGCATCCCTGCACCAGATCGCTTGATAATATCCCCCAGGGTTTACACCTTGAAGAGCATGCTCTTCTGTCTTTGCCATAAACGTGTTGGCTTTTGCAACAAACGACCCCCAAGGGCCAGGCGGAATATTGTTCATCAATTATTATTTTCTGATATAATCATTATTCGTCTTCCGTATTATGGATTGTAGAATTCTGCAAAAGGCTTTTCAGCAATACAGACTATAAGTATAATGGAGTAGGACAATAGTTGAACACAAATGAAAATCTTGGTCAAAGAGAAGAAGATCTTTCAAAGTATTTCAAATGCAGGTCATGTGGGAAAGAATTTGACAGTTTTGGAGACATGCAAAAACATATTATGACAGACCACATGCAAAAAGGCGATATACCCTAATTAATGGAAGAAGAAGAAGTAGATCATCGCCAACTCTTGGTGAAGTAATTACGGGCTGCATCAATACATATGATAGAGATTAGGATTGTGGAACTAATGTTTGTCCATTAACTCATAGCATTTCTCTTTCATAAAGCACAGCGATAGATGTCGGATGCATCAAGGCAACAATAATAAAACTAAATTTGTTTAAAGTCAAATAGCATCGATACCACAAACCTTCTTCTTCTACTCCTCTTCTTCTGTTGGTGTCCACCTGACCTTAATGTCATATTCCTTGGGAGAGGCCGTTTTCTGCCCCAATTTTTGCCAATATATCAGCGATAGCAATCCTTACGGCAGATATTCCTGTCTTGAAGGGATATACTCCTCCGCTGGTGTCGTTAGTAGGGTTTAGCCATTCGTAAAAGCAATGCATATGAGGATGTCCTTCTGAAGCAAGAGTAGACAACAGAATATCGCATTCTTCAAATTGCCCAAATCTACTTCTCGCAAGCATCTCGATACCGGTAGCCCAAGGCCAGAAGGTGTGGTTATGATATTGATAGGGCTTAAGGTGCCAAGGACCCGTAGAAATTAATTCTACCTCCGTTACAAGTGGCCATTTTTCCTTCCATGCTCTTCTGCGAATGGCTCCCAAAGTCCTGACTAGTCTGTCGTAATTGCTGCTCCTGTCACCACCTTCTTCTTCTTTCCTATCGAGTCGCTTTATCATTCGCGGCTGTAACAGATTCTCCTTGCCAGGGTAATCATTAATGGAAAGGCTATCCCTACTTGTGTTTTCTGTCAAAGCCACCAAATATAGTGAAATGTCCTGAGTAAGTGTTCTATAGGGTCCGCCAATATGATGTGTTTCTTGCACATCTATATATGCGCCATCGTCTTCTGACCATAACTTTTCTTCTATAGCCTTGATTGTTGTATCTGCCAATTTCACTAAACCTTCTATTGATCTTTCTTGTCTCTTTTGCTGCAATTGCAGCAAAAGAGACAAATTGCTCAATGCAAGAATCCAGCAAGCTTGGCTGTAGACTATTTTCCCTGCCCTCATTATGCTATCCATCCAGTCTTCATTATGACTCTGTTCAAGCAATCCATCGTTGTCAATGTCGCGGTTAGTTAGGTAGTCCACTGCCTTGTGCATCCTTGGAATAGTAAAATCAAGGACCTTTTGTACTCGATTCAAAGAATCAGGGGCAGATGATTTTGTTGACGAGTCAGCAGATACATTTTTTGCTAAAAGCCTTGACAAGATCCAAGAGGTGGTTGAAATCATAAGCGCCGTGGAGTCAATATCTGGATCTTTGCCAAATACTTCGCATATCTTTCGTTCATGGTATATTGATGTAGGAAGCGAGCCTTGAAATCTTTTTTTGACCTGTTTGCTAGCAATAGTCGGTTTGAAGTCCATCTCCGGTGATCCTCTACCAAAAACTATCCTATCATTATCATTAGCGGAATCCAGTTGGTGGGACCATATTACAAGAATTTGATCCAATACTTCTTGGATTCTTCCGGATAGAAACCAGTCTTTGAAGATATATGAAGAGTCTCTGCACCATAAACCAGTGTAATATCCACCAGGGTTAGCCGCTTGAATTGCATGATCCTTGGTTTTCTGTATGAAATTTACTAGCTTTTTGGAGAATGCCTCGTGGCTAAAGGTACTTGTACTGACGCCAAGTGTAGAGTAACTGGGATTGCTATTTTCTAGTTTCTTATTTTTGTCGTCTTTTATCATTACAATATATGTCCATAGACAGGTATCCCTCGTTTTTATCAATTGCAACTTTTATGACCTATGCTGCGTTGAATATTATATAATCACCTTGAATCACAAAGATACATCATCTTCAGCAGAAGATTATTACAGGTGCCGGCTGTGCGGGAAACATTTTGATAGTTTTGGAGATATGCAGCGGCATGAATTAATCAAACATGTACAAGAAGACGACATTGATAATCAATCAGAGAAATAATATCTCCCTTACTTTACTTACGCATAATGTCTGCTTCATACTTTACTAACTCTGCTTGTTTTTCTTTCTTTGATTATTCCTTCATCCTTGCCAAAGGGATGTCCACCAAACCCATGTCGCATCAGGGCGATTGATTTGTAAGCATCACTTTCATTCATTCTGGATTTGAATAACTCCATTATTGATTGTGAAATGACAGGTATAGGAATTTCCTTATTGATGGCGTCTTGCACTAACCAGTTTACTTCACCGGTGTCTTCTATATAGCTTTCAGTCTTTTCTAGGCCTTGCTCCCTGAGGCCTTTTTCCATGAGTTCCACAAGCCAGCTTCGGATGACAGAACCATTTGACCAGTTCTTAAAAATTGCAGCCAAGTCTAGCTCAAAGCCACTTTTGCGGAGTAGCTCAACGCCTTCTCCTATTGATTGCAGCATGCCAAACTCAATTCCATTATGAACCAGCTTTACGAAATGACCAGTGCCGGGTCGTCCAGTATAGGCATATCCCTCCTTTACTGCCAAGGCAGTCAAAATAGGCTCGACAATCTTGATGCCTTCTTCTTTGCCACCAACCATAAAGCAAGCTCCCTGTCGGGCGCCTTCTAGTCCTCCACTCGTGCCGCAATCTAGGAAATATATTCCCTTCTCATGCATCTTCTTCTCTCGTTCAATAGAATCAAGGTAGAATGAATTGCCGCCATCCATTATCACATCTCCCTTTTCAAGATAAGGTACTATCTCGTCAAGCACGCCATCTACCGTCGGACCGGCAGGCAGAGAAAGGTAAACTACCCTTGGATGCTTCAGAAAGCCAACGAACGACTCATAATCCATCACTACTTTGACACCCTGCTTCTCAAGCTCTGGCTTTTTGCTGCGAGCTTTACCTATGATTTGTATTTTTTTCTCATTGGCTTGTAGTGCGAGGTTTCCACCCATCTTGCCTAGTCCGATTATTCCCAGCTGCATTGTTAATAGCCCCCTCCTCCTACTCCTTTCTTCATGCCAGTAAACCCGCCAAATGCTAGAAATTCTACCATTTGGTCGCCGTCGTTTGTTATCGAATGGTTGGTTTTTTCCGGAATGTAAATAACATCTCCATCTCTGAACTTGGCTATTTCATCACCTATCTTTATGTGCCCACTTCCATTGATTATGTAGTATATCTCCTCGTGATCCTGATGTTCATGCCGCTCGTATGAAAGGCTTGGCTGTAACTTTGCTAGTGAAACATAGGTTATACTTTTCAAACATTGGAACTTGGGATCGACTTCAGCATCTATATCTCCATGAGTCTTGGTATCCATAGAAAGCAACCGCCAATCTAACCCGCTCTTGTGGGCTATAGTTGGATAGACGTTCCTCCAGTTCTGGACTATTAGAACCAATGATTAGTCACTGCCCCACAAGTTATTTTACTATATCAAAAAGGACTGCTCTAGCAGGCGATCCGTCGATCCCTTCAAGTGGCAAGGGCAAGCATACAAAAAACATCCTACTACCTGCAAACGGCTTCAAATTAGCAAGGTTTTCTATTATGCCAATGTTGCCGGCAAGCAGCATCTTGTGAACAGGGGCATCTTTTCTTCCATATTTTTCTACACTGGCGGTATCAATACCAACGCACTTTATTCCGTGCTCCACCAGCCATTCAGCCGCAGAAACTTCGAGATAGGCAAAGTCAGTGCGACGGTCGCCCGACTCGGTGCTGATCAGCACAATGTCGTTGCTTCTGATGTCGTTGCCAGAAAAGTCATTGGCGCTTATGCTATTTCTGCCTGAAGCATCAATAATCGCCGCCTCGCCAATGAATTTATCGAGAGGCTCTATTTCTATGCTTTTTCCCTCTTGCAGAAAGTGCCACGGCGCGTCAACATGAGTCCCAGTGTGGGAGCCAAGTGTAATTCTGGTGACATTAACTTTATTGTCTTTAATTGTCGCATAAGGGTCGAATTTTGGCTGAGGGTCTCCAGGATAGACCTGCATATCTTGGCTTATTGTTCGGGTCAAGTCATGGATTTTCAATAGTTTCAAAAGAGCCATCCTCTTTCGCCTTGTAGTAGGCGTTTGCGTGCTTTGTGAAGAGCCCTACTTCAACCACGCCTGCAATGTTTTTGAGCTCAACTTCTTGCCGCCTTATGTCTGATGGAAAATCAAATGAGGTATCTAAGATAAAGTTGCCGTTCTCTGTAACGTATGGGTAACCTTCATTTAGCATCCTCATTTTCGGCCTGCCGCCAACAATATCTTCAAGTTTTTTCTTGACAATGTGAATTGCAAAAGGGTGTATTTCAATTGGGACTGGCCAGCTGAATGTGGGTACAAACTTTGTAGATTCTGCTGCAATCACGATCTGCTTGGCGGTAGAGTGGACTATTTTCTCTCGCAATAGAGCGCCGCCACCGCCCTTTATCATGTTAAATTTAGCATCGACTTCGTCCGCACCGTCAAAAACAACATCAATTTCAGGCATCTTGTTCTCATCAACTAGTTTTAGTCCGCTGCATTGTGCTTCCAATTTTATCTGAAAGGAAGTGGGGATACACTCAAGAGTTTCCTTGCCATCAAAATTTGCCATTTCTCTTACGATAGAAGCCGCCATTGGACCGCTTCCGAGGCCGATGACCATATTGGGTCTTACAAAGTATTTTACTGCTTCTTTAGCTAAATTTCTGGCAGCCTCTTGGAATGAGCGCGGTACCCAGTTTGTTTCCTGCAGGCCCGCATACATGGCTTAGCTTGTGCCATATCTATTAAAAGAGTTGCAACACATGCAACTAATACACTTAGGCAGAAGCAACCATTTTTCCGCCAGCGGGTTCAACCTTGAAATGTGGCATTACCTTTTTGCTAAACATTTGAATGAATTTTATCTCATCTGGGCTGGTGCTGTGGATATAGACTCTTGTAAAGCCGGCTTTGAAGTAATCCTCTATTGACTTTATGCAATCCTCAATAGAAGTTGTTATTTGAATGGCTTGTTTCAGTTTTTCATCAGGGACTTCCTTTTCCGCTTTTCTCTGCAGCCTTCTAGGGTCACTGATGTCAGAATCAAATACGTTCTTTATCAGAGTAGCCCGCCAAAAGGTTGCAGATTTGAATGCCTCTTCATAATCTTCGGAAAATGATACCTTGTATTCTGCCATCTTTTCTAAAGGATTCAGATCCCTTCCCTCTTTTTCTGCCGTGGAATCAAAAACACGAAGTACCTTGCCTGCTTCGACCGGTTGTAAATATGATATCAAGCCATCCGAGTATTTCGCAGCAACCTTTGTTGCCTGTTGTCCAGTCGCTGCCATGTAGATCGGGATCCGACTAGAGGGCAGAGTGTACAATTTGGCGTTACGTATAAGAAAATACTCTCCGTTGAAATTCACAAATCCTTGATTAACTTTCCCTTGATCCCACAGTTGCCTGATTATATGAATTGCTTCTTCTGTTCTCGTAAGTCTTGCGCGGGGTCTAGGCCAATCAAATCCAAGCGGCGACTCGTTCATGGCTTCTCCACTACCCAGACCAAGTCCAATTCGACCCGGATAAAGTACATCAAGGGATGCAAAAGCTTGAGCGATAATGGCTGGATGATATCGGTAGACTGGTGCAGTAACGCCAGTCACAAACTGCATCCTTTTTGTGCGCTCGGCAGCGGCTGCAATCCAGATCCAGGTAAAGTTGCCATAGGCATTGTCATGCCACCAGGGATGGAAATGGTCGCTTGTCATCGTTGTGGTAAAGCCACCTTTTTCCGCCTCTACAACAAATTTGAGCAAGTCATGCATTGAATACTGTTCATGGGCGACCCAGTATCCTATTGAAACCATCACTAGAGAAGGGTGTGCTAATGGCAAGAATGTTTGTGATGATAGTTCTATCTATTTGAGAAATAGAATATCAGATGTGTAGATAATTGGCAGGTAATCACCATCTACCCATTAACAGTGGTGACGACAGCAATCGCTATATCTCTACGGATAGAGGTCAGGTCTTTCTAAATAAGTTCAGCAGCAACCAAAGTCATTGACGAAGACGTGGAGTGGGCTAGTTGAGGTGCGTTAGTGGCAGAGAAGACGCAAGAACTTAGTAGCATTGTCTTAAGGTTTCACAGCGAGTTGGCGTCTAACTGAAAGTTTTGCGAGCAATCATTTCTGTTGTTACTAGACCAATAAGGTTGCCCTTGTTGACAACAGGCAAGCGGTTTATCCCATTCTGCTTTAGTATGGCAAGTGCCTTCTCGGCAGATTCATCAGAATCTATTGTGATGATAGGGGAACTCATTATGTCCTTCAGCGTAACCTTGAATGGTCCCTTGTTTTGAGCTACTACGCGGAATATGATGTCCCTTTCAGTGACTATTCCAATGGGGCTTCTTTGCCTTGAAGTGGAATCATAATGAGTAACTATGATGGTGCAGCTTTCTTGCTCGTACAATGTCTTTGCTGCTTCGGCCACAAGAGTATCTTCATCCAAGCTCACAAAAGTCGTGCTGGCTATATCCTTGACTTTATTATCTGTATGGGATGACCTTTTTGCAGACATTGCGATCCTCAGCTTGACTTAATTATTGTGAAGCAGGGGATATCAAACTTTCTGATAGAAACGTTAGAAAGAGATTCAGCTGTTTGCAAGTAGCAATGATCGCTATCCTAGGACTATTGCTACCCGTTCGGGCGAAGGCATTTTGGTTTTTCTCACCTAAGATATATTTGCATTATAGGTCATCCTAGCAACTCACACTAGCTGTAATGAAGGTATGCCATTTCATATTTTTACCAACTTGGTTGCCTACCGGCAGTATTGTCCTTATTTTTGGCTGACTGTTTTGCTTGGATTTTAGTTCGCTTTGCGGCACGAGTGGAGGCTTCTGCACTTTTGGCCCATGTTTGCGGCTTCAGTCGAACTTTTTTCTTTGGTAGTCTCGGTCTTTTGTAGCCCAAGTATGATTTGGCTTTATGCTAAAAGCGATTTGATAATTAGATTTAAAAAATCCTTTACATATACATTGTGAAGTCATGTCCTTTAGTATTATTAGTGCGAAAATCAATTCAGTAGTAGAGCGGTAAAGCTGGAAATCGTCTCCTTATCATTGTATATGGTAGAGAAATTCTGTTTCTAATGTTGCCAACGGCCATCAATATGGGATTCTAACAGTATATCATGATCCACCAGAATGGAGTATTAATTTAATGCAAAGCACATGATTCTTCTAAAAGTTTTTAGATATATGTCAGTTTCGAACATCTATTATACGGGTACTTGCTTATTGAGCTAAATTCCGGCACGAGGACTGTAATACATATGATCTTCACGCCAACCTCCTTGTCCTAAACCAATATGCTTGTAATCATTCACAAATTCTATCGATTTGAGCCATTTTACCATTTTGTAACCTAGCTGGGTCTCGACTCTAAGACGAAGAGGTGCTCCGTGTCCGATATCCAGAGGTTGATTATTCATCTCATAAGCCAGTATTGTCTGTGGATGATTTACAACGTCTACATCTAATACCTCATAGAACTCATATCCTTCAGTATATTGGTATGAATGAAAGACCGTATAGCGTACATTTGGAAGTGGTTTGCACAGCATCACAATATAGCTCATTGGTACTCCTGCCCATCCTCCTATTGCAGTCCATCCCTGAATGCAATAGTGCTCAGTTATTTGTGTCTGTTTTTGCATTTTTTGCAAATCTGATAGTGAAAGTTCCAAAGGATTCTCTACCAATCCATATACTTTGAGCTTCCAGTTGGCAAAGTTGTTCTCTAAAAGCTCCTTGTATTCTTTGGTATCTGGAGGATAGCCATTTACTCTGAAAAAAGAAGAGATTTTCGATTTCTGGAAGTATTGCTTAGATACAAGTTTGCGAAGCAACAACCATTTTGCTGGTACTATGACTTTATCCAATGCATTTTGCATCAATCTGGGGTTTCGGAGAGAGATGGATGTAGCCCAAGCATGAATAATAACAACGACTGCAGCGTAGAAGGCAAACAATCCAATTGCCGCAAACAAGCTAACTCCTTCTCCGCTCCCTAGAAGGATATTTCCCATGTTCTCCGGAAATCGTTCAACAACAACCAATAAGATATGGGCAATTATAAACACGACAAAAGCCACCATTCCCAGGAAGTGGAGGCTTCTTGCTGCCTGGCGCCCTCCAAATATTTTAGGGTACCAAGGGAACATTGCATCTATTGCAGGCGACATTGCAGCCCCCGTAGCTATCATGAATGGCCCAAGCATGAAAACAACTCCAAAGTAGGTGAGTTGCTGCAGAGGATTGTACGGATCGCCTGGGGGAGGCGCTTGAAGCGTTGCATAAATAAGCGCAGTTTCAATTGCCTCGGAGAAAATAGACGGCGAGGTGGGGATCAAACGTACCCATTCGCCGCTCGTAAAAAGCAGAACGTAATAGAAGATGCCATTTAGGCCCCAGAATATTGCTGAAAAAAAGTGCCAATGCCTTCCTAGACCTAAGTTCTTGCGGCCAGGCAATGCAATCCATGACGAGAATGATTCCTCCTCTTCTAATGAGCTCCATAACCTATCTTTTGGCACCTCCCTTTTAGTGAACTTGATCCACTCAGTACCTGGCAGCGCATGGTCTTTCCAATATAGCTTTGGAAGCGCTGCCAAAATTTCAATTCCGCTACGAATTAACAAAGTTATAAATATTACATTGATGAAATGTGCAAAGCGAAGCCAGAAAGGAAAGTCAGAGTATTCTATCACCATAGAGGATCACATCAAACGTTCCATTTCTTCAAAAAGCTTGATAGAGTCTATTGTATTTATGATTTACAGAACGTGTACAGCTTGGTCGGGTAATGCAAGCTTAGCTTCGAATTAAAATAATGAATTCAAAGAGGCTTATTTTCCTCATATTTGTTAGATTGGGTTGGAATAAGAATGGCTTTATATCAAATTCTAGTGCCTAACTTTCTATCTAGTGGTAATCCATTTAATAACTATGAGAACCAGCATGCGGCTGATATGACACGAATAGAATATGAAGAGAACATAAATGCACCTGTAGAGAGAGTATACGAATACTACACAAACCCAGACAACATCAAAGAAGCATGGCCAAGAGACATAGTCAAAGAATCAGAATCAACTACATCTTCTAAAAATGAACCAGGTTCTGAGATGAAAGTCAAAGGTGAGTATATGGGTCGCCAGGCAGAAATGCTCCTGGAGGTAGCAGAGAAAGAGCCCAATAGAAAGTTAGTAACCAGACAAACAGAAGGACCATTTAAAAAGTGGGAAAGTACACAGGAATTCCAAGGCGATAACAATGGTATCACGCACATACGACATGTAATAGACTATGAACTTGGGACAGCTGCTAAGGCTGGAAACTTTGTAACTGGAAGTCAGGCGGATGACAAAATAAGGCAAGGATTAGAACAGTCAGCCCAGACAGTCAAACAGAAGCTAGAGTCACAGTAGGAGAGGTAAATAAGGGCAAGGGATCAGTCAATGGCAATCGCGGCAAATAGCGTAGGACATTTTGAAATTCCAGCTGATAGGACAGATGACCTCAAGAGCTTCTACTCTTCACTATTTGGCTGGCAATTTGAAAAGGGTCAGACAGAGGACTATTGGATGATAAAGAATGCAGGAATTAGCGGAGGGTTAGCTCCAAGAGAAAATCCTGAGCAGATGCCAACTATGTTTGTAGCAGTTGAGTCTATAGATGACTATATCAGCAAAGCCCAGCAGCTTGGGGCAAAAGTAGTGAAGAACAAACGAGAGATTGATGCAGGGTACTATGCAGTAATGGAAGATACGCAGAAAAATACGTTTGGGATATGGCAGGACAAATTGAAGAGGAGGTCCTTGCCATAACATCTTTTTTATTTCCATAGGAGCGAGATAATCTCATAATGTCTTATGTATCAGATGACAGAAACTACACGGATCCTAACAATTCAGGTATAGACGCTATAAGCAGTAGAGTAGGCGACATCAGAGGAGAACCTCCAACCAACCAGGCTACCGACAGAGACAAGGCAGCAAAAATGGCCAACCTTCTCGAAGATCTTAAATTTCCTGCCACTAAGGAAGATATTAAGAATCATATCAATAGAAAATCACCAGCTATGGGAAACCGAATAAACGATATTTTCGAAGTAATCTGGAATAATCTAAGAGATAATGTGGCTTACAATAGTGCCTATGAGGTTGAGAAGGCCGCAGGCTTGGTAGAAAAAACTGATGGAAAATAATGAGAAGTTAGGCTGTGGGATATACAGATGACGTGTGTAGCATTACACATTATTGTATCTTTAAATTAAAACGCAATGGACATCCAGCTCGGGAAAAGTAAGTCCACTGTTTTGCAATTAATAGTATCTAAAACATGCCGCAGACAAGGGTGATACATCCAAACAATATTCGAAGCAGCTGCTACTCCTATAAGAGGACATCGCAATCTTCTTTTTGTCTTTCACCTCGATTCAACGTTTGAGCTGGAAAAGCAGTAGAATTAACAGTGTCCTGATTTGAATTACTACAAATCAGAGGATCCATATAGTTATCTATTTGATTAAACAATATGTAATGCCACAATAATGCGTGTATGGGATATTGAGGCTGACATACTCTGCAACAGCCATTTGTTAGGAGAGCATAGGGAAATCCACGCAATCTGGATGATTTTGACAGAAAATAAGAAGGGATATTCGCATCATCCTGAAACTTTGCGTTGGAAAGGCAAGCTATTGGCACTTTACAATAGACATGATGCGATAGTAGCAGAAATGATCAAACGCGGATTTAGCCACAAAAGCACTCTGAGAAAGGAGCTGGCGACTGGCTCTAATATGCAATCTATTTTTGTTGATCAACCAGATAGGCAGCGAATGATCTTGCTGAATAAGAGATGTAAATGCAAATTATAACACTCTGAACTTTTTTAAAATGTCAGG
>DATDKS010000042.1:0-5337 GCA_036519825.1 Nitrososphaera sp.
ATTTTTAGAGGTGCCAAAAGATACCCTTAGCGGGCATCACTCAGAGTAACCCTGTCAGGCTTTCGCCTATTGCAGAGGTTTCGCGCCTGCTGCGCCCCATAGGGCCTGGGCCCTTGTCTCAGTGCCCATCTCCGGGCTCCTTCTCTCAAAGCCCGTACCGGTAACAGGTTTGGTGGGCCATTACCTCACCAACAGCCTGATCGGCCGCAGTCCAATCCAAAGGCCATATAGATTTTGGCCGTGGCTCATTCCAGAAACCCTGGCCTATCGCGGTTTATCCTCAGTTTCCCGAGGTTATCCGCGTCCTTTGGGCATGTTGACTACGTGTTACTGAGCCGTATGCCACGCCTTGCAGCGTTGACTCGCATGGCTTAGTCCTACTCTGATAGCAGTCGGGTCCGGCAGGATCAACCGGAGTCAATCCTTTTTCTCAATTGTAATGAGAGTACGGCCGGACAACTTGGTATTGTGCGGATCGTATTTGGGTGTTCGTATGACCAAGTCAGATCCAATGTGGACATCGGATCTCCATAGTATGAGCGCAACTGGAGGTCAGTGAATCATAAAATGGCACTAAGACCAAACGTCCTCACTGACGCCGCCTTGCTTATTGCGTTCGAAGTATCCATCCTTTTGCAATATACCGATATAAACCTTTCCGAACTCGAGCGTCAAGCGTCAAAACATCTAATACCCAACCAAATACTTGCGTTATATTACAACAGGATACTATAAAGAACTAAATAAAGGCTTTGGAAGAATTTCTCACTTCACTCTTTAATTCAACAGTAAACATAAAATAGTGCAGAGAGTTTGGAAAATTTGTCTTCGCACCTCTGGGATTTGGTCGCCAACACTTTATGGACTTGTAGAGCACAATCCTTCTGACTTGTCTTGCTGTTCCTATTAACTGAGTATCTATCAGAAATACAATTCAAGTAAATTCAAGGGATTGCTCGAACTGATCAGGATTTAGATTTCAAAATATAGAAGGTCTATATAGCATAGGAATGCAAATCTCGTCGATGCAACAAGAGGGTGCAGGACACAAAAGCAGCAGCAAGCGCAATAGGCTTGCAAAGGAAACGAGTCCTTATCTGCTGCAGCACGCTTACAATCCAGTTGACTGGTATCCTTGGGGAGAGGAGGCTCTGCAGAAGGCATCACGTGAAGATAAGCCAATCTTCCTGAGTGTTGGTTATAGCGCATGCCACTGGTGCCATGTCATGGCACACGAATCATTCGAGGATAACGAAGTTGCCAAGATAATGAATGAGAATTTTATCAATATAAAAGTGGACAGGGAGGAGCGCCCGGACCTCGATGACATTTACCAAAGGGCCTGCCAGCTTGCCACCGGATCCGGCGGCTGGCCGCTGTCTGTTTTTTTGACACCTGAGCAAAAGCCTTTCTATGTTGGAACATATTTTCCAAGAGACGGCAACAGCCATTACAACCTGCCCGGCTTTAGGACCATATTGCTTCAGCTCGCCGACGCTTACAGGAACAAAAATGGTGAGGTCCAGGCAGCAAGCACCGAGTTCACACACGCTTTGTCTCAGAGTGCAATGGATCTGATTGGACAAGCAGAGATAAAAGACAAAACAAGCTTGGAGCGCTCTACACTTGACGAGGCTGCAGTTGGGTTGCTTCAAATGGGAGACATGATTTATGGCGGTTTCGGACATGCCCCAAAATTTCCAAATCCTTCGAACCTCATGTTCCTGTTGAGGTACTATGACATCTCAGGCATTAACCGCTTTAGGGACTTTGTCATTTTCACGGCAGACAGGATGGCTGCAGGCGGCATTCATGACCAGCTTGCGGGAGGTTTCGCCCGTTATGCCACGGACCAAAAATGGCTTATACCACATTTTGAAAAAATGCTGTACGACAACGCCCTACTGTCGCAGTTATATGCAGAAATCTATCAGATTACCAAAGCTGAGGCGTATATGCAAATAACATGCAAGACGCTTGACTATGTAACAAGGGAGATGAACCATCCTGAGGGTGGATTCTACTCCGCACAAGATGCCGACTCCGAAGGGGAAGAAGGCAGGTTCTACCTTTGGGATAAAAGAGAGATCGACTCTATAATTAGCGACAAAGCTGTCACCGACATCTTTTGCGAGCACTATGGTGTGACACAAGGGGGAAATTTCGAAGGCAAAAACATACTCAATGTTCGAGTATCTATAACGAGTCTTGCAAAGAAATATGAAATGACACCAGAGCAGGTGGCCCAAATAGTTAAAGATGCCTCCGCCAAGCTCTTTGCGGAGAGGGAGAAGAGGGTCAAGCCGGGGAGAGATGAAAAGATTCTGACATCATGGAACGGCCTTATGATATCTGGTTTTGCAAAAGGCTTTGCCATCAGTGGAGATGTAAAATACTTGCAGATAGCAAAAAAGGCAGTCGAGTTCATCGAAAATAAGCTCACCTCAAATGACGGACACCTTAGGCGTACTTTTAAGGACGGTCAGTCAAAACTGAACGCATATCTCGAAGACTATGCTTTTTACATCAGTGGTTTGCTCGATTTATTTGCTGCAAATTCAAAACAAGAATATCTTGATAAAGCAATCATCTATACTGATTTCATGTTAGATCACTTTTGGGATGAGAAGGAAGGCAACCTATTCTTTACATCTGATGACCACGAGCGGTTAATTTCAAGGACAAAGAACTTTTATGACCTTGCAATCCCAAGCGGCAATTCTGTGGCTGCATCTAATCTTTTAAGGCTCTATCATTACTCCCAAAACAACAGCTATCTCGACAGATCGGTCAGGATAATGAAAACCGGCTCGAGATCAGCTGCTGAAAATCCTTTCGGCTTTGGCCAGATGCTGAACTCGATTTATCTTTACGTGAAAAAGCCAGTAGAGGTAACTGTAATTACTGCTGATGACAGTACCAATACCAAAAATTCTCCCCTGGCAGCGTGGCTTAACAAGCAGTTCCTTCCAAACAGCATAAACGCAATCGTACGCGCAAGCGAACTTGCAATCCTGCAACGTTATCCGGCCTTTAAAGGGCGCGAAGCTCAAAGAGGACGGGAAACTGCATATTTTTGCAAAAACAATACGTGCTCGCTCCCTATCAAATCAATTGAAGAGCTGGAAAGGAAGCTCATGCCCTCCTGATGTCTATGAGCAGCTTATCTCCTACGCGGGGGCTGCCGATATCTTCGTAACGTTTCTTTGGCATCGTAATTTGGATGACTGTCTGGGAGTAGGTCCTAACCAATGTCTGCGGCTGGGATCTGAGGATAGCTTCAAGTAGTGGCTTGATCTGCTCCTTTACGTCCTTATCTGTGACAGCCCTGTCTACTGCTTCGAGTATCATCTGCTGTTGGGATACCGGTTCTAACTCAACATCTTCACTCAGCGCAAGGCTTACATTGGCTCCAGTTTCTGTCATCTGATTTATTCGATATTTAATACGCTCTTCCTGCATCATTATTGTATATTGCTAAGAGCTACTAAAACTTGCTATCTACTCCAGTTCCATCGCTCCTTCTTTATGTGAGAAAGGATACTAATGCAACCATCTCTGAACATATCCTATATAGAGAAAGATTGGGGTGAACAGACTAGGGCCGCTTACGGAAGCTATATTATAAAAAGCGAATGCGCGCTATAGTTAGGACTACAAGACCAGCAAAAAAAGCGATGCCCCTATGAGAACGATGCGTGATGCAACAAATATAGTAGGCTAAACCTTGTTGAAGGACTCCTTTGGCTGACACTTTGGCTTTCCAAACCGACATCATATCTGAGAGACATAATTGCTTTAATCTCGGAAGAACTCCTCTTCTTCAAGATCCTTCTCCTTCTTTGTAAGGTAGATTAAAACGCCTGTGATGGCTGCAAACCCAATGACATTGACAAGCAGTATTGACGAATCCACGCGCTGTGAAAAGACATACAGTCTGACCATTGCATAAATGGTTGCAGCAACAAGAGCGATTATGCATCCGGCTATACCGTATCGGATCGTCCTTCTTTTCACAATACTCTCTTGAGCAAACTGTCGTATAACTTTTAACCAAAGAACACCATACAATATCATTACAGATGCAGCTGGTCAAGAAATACGAAATACATTCAAAGCATAAAATGATAGATTTTATTAATGGCCAGCCTGTCGGAAGAATAGCTTCTCTAGATAGCAATGGGTACCCACAGGTGATCCCTATGAACTTCGTCTATCATAATGCAGCAGTATATATGCATTCTCACCCCTTTGGAGAAAAGCTGGACAACGTCCGGCGTAATCCTAATGTGGGATTCGAAGTGGACCAACATATCTGCTTCCTGCCTTCTTATTATTTTCATCCAAAAGACGCCTCCCAAGCAGATACTCTGTACATAAGTGTAGTAATGAAGGGCAAGGCAGAGATTGTGCAAAGCAATGAGGAAAAAGCACTGGCGCTAAATGCTTTGATGAAAAAATATCAGAAGGAAGGTAGATATGAAGCCCTTGACGCGAACATGCCTTCTGTACATGAAGTTGCGATAATCAAGATTATCCCCAAAGACATGCGGGGAAAATACAAGATAGGGCAGCATTGGCCACAGCCTTATCGGCTTAAGATGGCAAGGAGTATCATCGAGCGAGAAGGACTAGAGAATGCAGTACCAATTCTTGGAACGATGGGCATTGATGTCACAGCTGGCGGCGCAGGCCTTCTTGTCAAAGAAGAGCCTAGGATGTAAATGTAAAAAGATCTCTGATTCGCCTAGACGCTTTTATTATTACCGTCGTAGCGGCCCACAGGAATAATCGAAGTGTTCGGCTAACCGCCAGATACCGATGAAGAGGGAAGGAATTATGAGATATTCATACAAAAAAGCGTTGCCTCATTTTGTTGTGAGTGGAATCTGGAAGGTAGTACTGGACCAATGTCTTTCCGAATATATGGAAATTTTCTTGCACTAGCGGCTAGCACGAATCTCACAACTAGTTGGAAAAATATACTGGAAGTATATCTCTCAGGAACTGGAAGGTACTGCTTTAGATATGTAAGACAAACGACACTCATCTGTAATATTCTTTGGTCTCGATTTCGAGCTAAGCGATCTTTTCAAGACTAGCTGCACCAAGTTTTTCCTTCAATACGATATGCAATGCGAGCTGACTAATACTATTAACATAGTAATTTTCTCTCCAACACTGCGCAGGGGTTTAACTGAAGCGCCACTATGCTTCTGCCTTCTGAATCATTAGGTTAATACTGTCAAGGTGGGCTGAAAGGTCATTTAGAACCTCAATTTTTCTCTTTGGGTAATTTGCAAAGCGCAAAACGCTCTCTATGAATTCGGGTATCTG
>DATDKS010000043.1:0-4762 GCA_036519825.1 Nitrososphaera sp.
CAGTGTTATGTACAATGGAGGCGACATATTAAAGATGCTTGCCGAAGACAAAGGATATTCAGTTAAAGGAGATGATTGGTGGGACACCACTGAAGCAAAAAAGTTCATGGAGGAACGCAAGTCAGATCCTTCCTTTGACAAAAAAGTAGACAAGAAGCTCAGTGAGATAGTGAAGAAGGGTGGGGCAGTCATTACAAGCTACACACTGCCTTGGCTTGTACTAGAGGAATCGGTCATCATTATCAAGTTTTGGCTTCGAGGATCGCCGGAAAACCGCGCTAAGAGAATGGCCAACCGCGACGACATCAGCGTCGCAGAGGCAAAAAGTATAATAAAGCTCAGGGACGAGGAGAACAAAAGGATCTATTATAGATTATATGGCTTTCGCTTTGGCGAAGACCTGGCCATCTTTGACTATGTGCTCAACACAGATAGGTTATCCCTTGACTCCCTTGTAGAGATATCCAAATTAATAGTCAGACGGCACATAGGTGAATCGCCTTGATGATGTTACCGCAGCTAGAGAACCTTATCAAGATAGACGATGACATTACCAACGACAACTATGGTCATTACCCGGATAAGAGATCAATCGAGTCGCTGCTATATTATGGATTAGTGCTTGTGGATAAGCCGGCTGGCCCTACAAGCCATGAAGTTGTAGCATGGATTAAGCGCATATTGGGGATAGAAAAGGCAGGACATAGCGGCACACTTGACCCCGGCGCAACAGGTCTTCTGCCAATTGGATTGGGCGAAGGCACCAAGGCGCTCTCTGTGCTGTTGTTAGGACCAAAAGAATATTATGCACTTGCGCGCCTGCACTCACATGTTTCACCAGATAAGCTAAGAAAAGTAATGCAGGAATTTACAGGGGAAATATATCAACGGCCACCCCAACGCTCATCTGTCCGACGTGTGACTCGGGTCAGAAGCGTCTACGAATTTGACTATCTTGAAAATTATGACAGGCTGGTGCTCATGCGTATCCTATGCCAAGCAGGCACATACATCCGCAAGATAATCTATGATATTGGAGAGATCATGTCACCAGGAGCCACAATGGTCGAGCTCCGCCGGACAAGGGTGAGCAACCTGTCAGAACAGAATGATGGTCTTGTGCGCCTGCATGATGTTGCAGATGCATATCAGCGCTACAAAGAAAGCAAGGACGAGGAAAAACTGCGCAGGCTAATCCTACCAATAGAACACTGCCTAGCAGGTATACGGGCCATTACCGTGCGCGACACTGCAGTCGACGCGCTGTGCCACGGTGCACCGCTTGCAGTGCCTGGTGTGATAGCAGTGCCAAAAGACCTACGCATCGGCGAGCTTGTAGGGGTTTATACTCTAAAGGGAGAGATAGTAGGATTGGCAGAGACGGCGATGACAAAGGAAGAGATTGAACAGAACGTCCGCGGTATTGCCTTTGTCATGAAACGCATCATCATGAAGCCCAATACATATCCAAAGGCGTGGCGCGCAAAGGGCGAGCAGTCCATCAACGTCACGATACCCCCAGAGGTCGACCTGGACAAGCTTGAAAATGAAAATGCTGATGAATTCTAAGAATTAATTTTAGAGGGTTTCGCCAATGCCTGGCCGCTTGCGGTCTAGCTTGGCAATATTCTTTGCAAGGTTTTCAATCGTGCCAGGAATGTGACAGCGGCACATGCAATCGTTGCAATCGACATGATTCCCTGCCTTACAATGATCGGATAATTCAGGAGTAGCCAAAAGCACTGATTGGTGCTACATCCCTCAATTTTTAGCTTTGTCTTTGCCTATGATTAATATATTGATGTGGTGGCTAGTGCAGATGTTATGTGATGCCGGGGTCGCCTAGCCCGGGAGGGCGCAAGCCTGGAATTTGTCAAACCGGCCAGCTTGTGACCCGTAAGGGTCCCGAGGGTTCAAATCCCTCTCCCGGCGCTTATTTTGAGTAGCCTAGCACAAGCCTTAAAGATCTCGCAGGCGAGTCAAGGATAGTAACAACAACTATGGAGTGATGAATGGCAAACAACAACAACAACAACAACAGGAGCATGGCCATTGTACACAGGGAGGGAGAACCCTAACCTATACAGACAGCTGGTTTGCATAATGACAGCAAGTGAAGTTGATAGGCTTGCCAATGCCATATCCACAGGCGATGATGATTAAAACTTCTTATGATTAATTTGGCTTTTTCTAATCGCTAGGACATGAACATGCTGTTGGCGAGCCCCGAGAGTCGTAACTAGTTGGCGTACATCCCAGTGCCATTAACTCTTTTCGCTCTGTGACTGCAGGGTTCTGAAGTTCCTGAAAGCCATACCATACTGTTGCTAGGATGAGTAGGACTATGACAATTATTCCTATGCGAGAGGCTAAGCGCATTGATATTATTGTTATTATTATGGCTCTGCTGCTTCTTATGTTTTTTAAATATCAATGAGGGCTGTTACGTTGCAGTATCGGGTATGTGTGCATCATATCCAACAGTACATCTACTTTATATACAACTGAACCACCACAATATAAGCGACCTTTTTGATTGAGCTTATCACTATAGCTTCACCACGACTGATTGACTGCTTTTTCTCTCTGACCCCAACTACCTAAGAAGGTTATCTGCCACTCCTCAGTCTGCTTAAGAGGGAGACCAGCCTATTACCCCAAACACACCTCTTGCAACAGAAAAAAATGCAATACAACAATACGAAGAATTGCATAAACTATTACAAGGGTTATGAGGATTGTGCATGCAGTAAGTCTTCAAGCTGTCCACTGCACTCATTCTTTTACTCCTATCAAAGAAAGGCAACACGCTGTGCGACATTGTTCATGCCATACAATCCAGGACAAAAAGTTGGTTATGATTATTTAAGATGCATATTACTTTTTTACCTAAATACCAGAAAGGCAATTCTAAAGATACTGTCTTAGGAATGCCATTGTCTTTTGCCAAGCATCAGCAGTCTCCTTTGGAGCATAATTGTCGCCCGATGGATTTGCAAATGCATGACCTACTCCCTCATAAAGATAGATTTCATTTGTAATGCCGGATGCATTTAGTGCAAACGCAAATTGCTTTACGGAGTCAATTGGAATCGCTTGGTCTTGGTCTCCAAAAATGCCAAGTATCGGCCAACTAATGCTAGAAAGAGAAGCAGCATCTGTTACAGGGCGCCCATAATAAAGTACAGTAGCGGCAAGCGGATTCTCGGAGCTATTTAGGGCAAGCTGTAGAGACCAATCTCCACCAAAGCACCATCCTAGAGAAGCTATTCTGTTATCATCTACCATTTCAAGTGATTTTACATAATTAACTGCAGACTGCAAGTTGTCGATTGCAGAAGTAGAATTATTTCGAACTGAAGATGCCAGCTCCATTGCGCGATTAGAAGTTGTTGCAACCTCGCCTTGGTATAGGTCAACTGCAAGTACAACATATCCTTCCTTGGCTAAAATGTTAGCTTGGTTTTTGATATGTTCATTTAGCCCAAACCATTCATGAATCATAATTACTGAAGGCATTAGTTCTTGTTGCTGCTGGGTATTGTTTGCTAGCTCAGGGTAGACAAGATATCCTGTAGTGTTGTCATAATAGCTGAATGAACTGCTGTGAAGCCTTGTTGGTGCTTCTTGAGTATTGTTATTGTTGTAGATATTGTAGCTGTAGGCTATAGAATTATTATTAAGATTATTATTATTACTTCCATCTTCTGGCATAGGCGTATCTGTTTGTGCAAAAGCAGATTCTAAATTTATAGATGGCAAGAGAAATGATGTTGTAGTCATCCCTAACACAAAAAAGGTAATTAACGATATAATCATGGGTGCAAGAATACCGTTCATGAACCTACCGAGTGAAAATACGTTTTAACGCTTTTCCCTTCATCTTAGTGGAGAATATTGTAGTATTGAGCTTTAGCCCAAAAGCAGAAAGAATAATAAATGCTGCAAATACATCTAGAGGATAGCTGTTAATTACCAAAGCTGCAACCCACCTAATTCGAACAAATAGGATCAGTCTTCTGTCACAGAGACTCAGCAATAATGAGCTAAAATACAATATTAATAATTCCAAGAACGTTAGTAGGCAAGAAATAGAATAGAACTTGATTTTATTATGATTCTTACTCTAACTGTTGGCTGTGTGAGCTTATCCCTTGAAAGCAGGTATGACAAGCATTGTGCTATTGTATCGGTATATCTTCTTTTTGTCATGACGTAAGAATGAAAATTTTAATAATTCTCTCAAACAATTGTCACAGTACTTTTTCATTGTAAGAAGTAACCGCTTAAAATAATATCTAACTCAGCTATAGTCATACCCCATATTCGTGATTACGGACTTAGGATAGCAGATCAAACACTCAGGGTAGCTAATCTAACCATTGCCAGACTCACTCAAGGATACTGTGGATATAGCTGTTGCCATTCTTTGGAAGAAAGGAAGAATCAGCCTATCTTGACTTCCTTACAGAGATAAAATTAGACAGTAATTGAGCCCTATAAGGTGCTTGTTCTTCTGTCCAAACGACCATGATAGTCAGCTAGCGGTGCCACAGCCCTATCAAAGAATAATGATGTTCATCAGCTAACCCTGACACAAGAACAATTTTTAGGAGTCCTCAGGGTTTAGCGCGATTACCTTCTCTCGGCGCTAACAGAGCTCTATGCGGTAGTCCTTTTCATGGGATGGCACTTAGAATGCTCTCATAGTTTAATCAAATAGAAGAATTTCAGCCGAGGTACATCAAATATGACTGCTATT
>DATDKS010000044.1:0-6539 GCA_036519825.1 Nitrososphaera sp.
TTAAATGTATCTTCGCAATTTCGTGCACTCATTGACTCAGCATCACGAGAAGGAACTCCTGGTACGTTGCTCTTTTCTAGTAAAAGAGCTGAAAATATGATCCTTCATGGCTATCACTGCATAACTTCGGACTCGTCGACATTCTGATTGCTATACGACCTGTCAGTCTATTGCTGATGATTACTGCATGGATACGATAGAATAGAGATGATGTAAATCAATGTTTTTAGCGGTTTCCTGCTATATATTTATCTTAGCTTCTTTCTTTTTCCTCTATTTTTAGCAGCCTTGCCCTTAATTGATATCAATGCTCCTCCTCCTCCTCGTTTCTGTGTTCTCAACTTTGCAAATTCTTTTTCCTGTACTCGCTCCACAGCAGACATCTGGCGCTGTATCTGTATAATCTGTTTTTGAGAACCTTTAACTACGGATTGTAGCTGCTTTACTTGCTGTATAGTTTGTTCTATACCTTTTTGGATATTCGTTAATGACTTCAAATTTTTTTGTACTTGGATGACTAGATCTTGCTGACGTTTAGCTCGCCTAAGCACTTGCAATAACAATACCTGTTCAGGCGACATTGTGGGTACTACTTGTTGTTGCTGTTGTTGTTCATTGGCTGCATCCAATTGTATAATCTGTTGTGCTTCGGAGGCTCGTTTGCCCTCCTCTGCAACAGCTTCTTCTTGTGTCTCTTGGTCTGCAACTGAAGAGGGGGAGGATGATTTTTCTTCATTTGTTTCGTTAGTTGAGGCTACTACATCCTCAGCATTTTCTTCTTCCTCGTTTGGTGATAACGTAGTGGTAGTTGGTACTTCTTGCAGTCCTTGAACATTGTCGTGATTAAGTGATTCCTCCTCATCACTAACTCTTTCTATTTCTTCTTCGTTAGGCAAGCGCTGGTTGGACATATTTTATACACAACCTATAGAATTATTATAAATAAGATAGTAAAATTGTTTTTGGTAGATAGTAGACATGTTATTATTAATAAAAAAATAAAATTATTGATAGTTTCTTCTGGATTTGAATGCTCTCCTCATGACGGATCTAGCAATCCTTGAGATAATCCATATTTGAATGGCTTTTCTAATCACAGCCCATATTATGGACAACATGTCTTTAAAGTGCACGTGCACAGTTCCAGGACCTAGCCATATTCACATTCGCTCATGGGATACACACCTTAACATAGTAGTCACAAGATCAAATATAGCAAGATATTCCCAATCATAGATCAGATAAGAGGCGTCAAATAATTTGTCAACAAAAATATCTCATGTCACATAACTTCGATTTTGATATCCGGGTCTACTATTTTTCGCTCCCGTGCCATTTCAAACATTTTCTCAAGTGCTTTCTTGCCTTCATGTCCCATATCCAGGGTCAAGTTGTTAACATACATCTTGACAAATTTTTTTATCGTTTCTTTTGGCTGTCCTCTGCCAAACTGCATTGCATATTCAAGTGCAGCGTCAATATTGTCAAGGCCGTACTTGATGGAATTTGTAAACAGGCTATTAAATTGCTTTATTTGATCTATGCTCATAGTTCGAGTGCTTGCAACATTGATGCCAAGCGGCACAGGCAGATTGCCCGTATTCTTTGACCACCAACGGCCAACGTCGAGGGCGCTAGCAAATTTGGTCTTGTCATATGATATCTGAGCCTCATGTATGACAAGCCCTGCATCTACGTTTCCTCTGGCGACAGCATCAGGTATAGCCTCAAAGGGTACCACTTTTTCTTTGAACTTACCAATTGCCAGTTTCAAGAGCAGATTGGCTGAAGTGAGTTTGCCCGGAATTGCGATTGTTGTATTTTGCAGTTGAGCGGGGGACATCATGTTTTCCTTTCTTGTTATGACAATTGGTCCGTAATTGAGCCCAAAGCTGCCTCCACTCTTTAGTATGGCATAATCCTCTAAATAGGCGTAGGCGTGAGCTGACACTGCTGTCACGTCCAGTTCATGTTTCAGAGCACGTCGGTTCAACGTTTCAATATCCTGTATGACATGCTTAATCACAAACATGGACCCGAGCTTGCCGGATGCAAGTGCACAGAACATGAAAGCGTCATCTGCATCCGGTGTATGGCCAAGGGTTATATCCATTCGTCGTTTCTTTGGTCGCTTCTGTCCTTATTAAACCGTGGAATCCTCTTCATCTCTTAGAAGGAACAACATTTAATAATCCTGCGCCAAACTTTTTTGGCTTGATCGTATGCCGAAGTTTAAGTCAACTCAGGATATTTTGAGAATAATTGGTAATAAGGATCAGATACGCAACTTTGGCGTCATCGCCCACGTCGACCACGGTAAGACAACTATGAGTGATAGTTTGCTGGCAGCATCAGGAATCATTTCTCCATCTGTAGCAGGTCAGGCTCTGGCGCTCGACTCCATGAAGCTTGAGCAGAACCGCCAAATGACAATTAGAGGAGCAAATGTCACGCTATTTTACGAAACTGAAGGCAAGGAATATGTTATCAACATGATAGACACCCCCGGTCACATCGACTTTACTGGAAGGGTGACCCGTGCGCTTCGTGCAATTGATGGTGTGGTCGTTGTTTCCGACTCTGTGGAAGGCATCATGACCCAAACAGAGACCGTAACAAGGCAGGCACTTGAAGAGCGTGTACGACCTGTGCTTTACATTAACAAGATAGACAGACTCGTAAAGGAGTTGAAGCTGGGTCCGGACGAGATGCAAAGGTGGCTGATGAATATAATAAACCACTTTAACCAGCTGATTGACATTTACGCCGAGCCTGAAATCAAGGAAAAGTGGAAGGTAAGTATTCAGGGCAACACTGTAGCCTTCGGCTCTGCCAAGGACAGGTGGGGGTTTAACTTCAAGATGGCCCAAAAGAAGGCTATCAAGTTCAAGGATGTTTATGACGCTTACACGAGCAACGATCCAAATGCCATCAAGGCGCTTGCAGAAAGAGCACCATTGTCAGACGCAGTGCTTGGAATGGTTGTAGAGCATCACCCGCCGCCTCATGTTGCACAAAGATATAGGATCCCAAAGATTTGGCCTGGAGAGCTTAACTCTGACATTGGCAAGGCGCTAGTGGAATGTAACGAAAAAGGGCCTGCACTCATGATGGTCACTACGATTAATGTCGACCCACAAGCAGGTAGGGTAGCTACCGGGAGGCTTTACTCAGGCACTATCAAGGATGGTGACGAAGTATACCTTATAGACGCAAAGAGGGCAGGCAGGGTCCAGTCTGTCAACATCTACATGGGCAACACACGAGAGATTGTGGGCTTTCTCCCTGCAGGTAATATTCCGGCACTGCTCGGGCTCGACTACGCAGTTGCAGGTGAGACCCTTTCGACCGTCAAGGGATCAGTTGCATTTGAATCTATCAAGTACGTCTCAGAGCCTGTGGTCACTATTGCAGTAGAGCCAAAGCATCCCAAGGATCTGCCCAAGCTAGTCGAGGCTCTGCGCAGGCTGACGGTAGAAGACCCTAACCTTATAGTCAAGATAAACGAAGAGACGGGAGAAACCCTCATGGCTGGTATGGGTGTGCTTCACTTAGAAATAGCTACTTCACTTTTGCAGGAAGCGGGTCTTGACATAGTTACCACCCAGCCCCTCATCAACTACCGTGAGACCATAAGAGCAAAGGCAGGGCCGATAATGAGTAAGTCTCCAAACAAGCACAACAAGATATTCATGCGCGTCGAGACTCTGCCAGACGACGTTCTTGACATGATAAGGACTGGCAAGCTCAAGGAAGATATGGACAAGAAGGAGATGGCCAGGATCTTGAGAGAGAGGGGATGGGAGGCAGATGAAGCAAGAAGTGTTGCAGCAATCGATGTTAGTGGCAACATGCTGATTGATGAAACAAAGGGTGTTCAGTACCTACATGAGTCTATGGATTCTATACGATCTGGGTTTGATGACGTTATACGCAACGGCCCTATTGCCCACGAAGCGGTAAGGGGAATCAAGTTCGTTCTCCATCACTTCGTCCCACATGAGGACCCGGCGCATAGGGGCCTTGCACAGCTGATGCCAGCCACAAGGAGGTCGATGCTGGGTGCAATGCTGATCGCAGATCCTGTGCTGCTAGAGCCGATACTTGGTATAGAAGTCAAGTGCCCCCAAGACCTGATAGGTCAGGTATCAAGCGTGCTCTCCAGCAAAAGGGGGAAATTATTGAATGTAGAGCAGAAGGGCATTATTGCAATAATGCAGGGTGAAATAGCCGCCTCTGAGACATTTGATCTGTCAGAAAAGATGAGAGGCGCAACCGCAGGCAAGGCTATGTGGAACACATATTTCAAGTCATGGCAGGCGGTTCCAAACTCAATATTCAGGCCACTAGTTGCAGATGTGAGAAAGAGGAAGGGCCTTAATCCTGAGCCACCATCCCCTGATGAGTTCATAGACAAGGAGTAAAAATTAGTACTCTCTGAGGAAAACTCTGAAACCCCCTCTGTAAAAGCTACCTAGTCTGCGCATAGCTGGGTCTGACAACAGATAATGACGCTCAGGGGATAGAAGAAGAACCACTACAATGTCAAGATTTTCGATGGGTATACTGTCCCTTCCCTTGAAGCAATATTATGACGCGGGGAGAAGAATGATTATGGTCTAAGCCGCTCCAGATTCTTCTTCTCTTTGCTAAAAAATACAAAGATGGATGATATTGTTTGGCAAGCTGTGAAAGGCAAAGGAGAGCACTATGAGCCAGAGGTCGGGGACCTGCGAGCGAACTTGTTCTAAATGGTGATAGAGTTCTATCCTGGATGCTTTGTGCACTTACATTCAATTTAGTTGAATTCGAAATCGTCAACATATCTTATAATGCAGCCTTTGTATTCTGAAATAACTGGTTCCCGATTGATTACTAAATACTAATAATGTCTGCCTGTTCTGAAATTCCTAACTTTTTGCGTTGGTTTTTCACCCATTCCACTTTTTGAGGTAGAGGTACTTTTTTCCTTGTATTTCCACTATTGCGAGTGAAGCCTAATCCATCAATAGCGTTGCGAATTTCCTCTACAAGGATTTCTCTTGTATAGGAATCTTGAATTAGATCTTTTGCTTTCCAGCCTTTTACCTCTATTACATATACTATGGAATTAGAAATTGCAATCCCATCTATCTGCATTTTATTATTGATGCCTTGATTGGGCAGATACTTGAATCCTTGTTTCTCATATTCCTCTTTGACGATATTTGACTCGAATAGGCGGCTTCTTTTTTCAACTTCTTTATTGAAGATGTCTATGTCTAGTATCGCATGTAACACATAGCTGAAAAACTCAGTGAAATGCGGCGAGAGTAAAACAGAATCCCCTAATCTTAGAAATAGCGGATTGGCTTCTGGATGTCTTTCGGATAATACAAAATGTTCAATGAGTTGATTGGAGTCTTTTCCAAAGAATTTCTCCGATTGCTGCAGAAAGTCGGCATAGTTAGTTCTTGTTGCTTCATCGGCTTTTGCTTCATACGATGTGGCAAAGACTTTCAATGGAAAAGGTTTTATTGTTATCTCTTTCACTCGTGATAGTCCAAAAGCCGACCGATACAGCTTATTGCTAAACAAACCTGTATACCACATGCTTATCGTTTCAAAGAATCGAGTAACGGTTCCGATTGCATTGTTACTCTTTTTGCTCCCCGGGATAATAGGCTCGAGCTGCGAGCGCCAAGCATCCATTTTCTTTATTGCTTTTTCTTCAGGCATAACATTGAACTTTTCCATAATTTTCTTGATCTTTTGATAATCCTCAGTTTCACAATAGACTATATCCTCTATCGAAAGATCCCCTTAGCTTGTTAAGATCATATTGAACCGTTCTTAGGAGGACTGTATTTCCTACTTCCACTTGCTCCAAAATTTCTTCAAGTCTAATTATAGTTCTATAGGCCTTTACGACACTGTTATAGTTAGAGATTGATCTGGTTTCCAAGAAGTCATTCATCCTAATGACTCGTTTGAGAAGTAAATTGCAGGTAGCCAACCCTTCCTGATCAATTGGAATGTAATCTGTGTAGAATTGTAGAATGATTTTTCTCTCTTTCCCAGAATATAAGGGAAAGCAGATCATCTTTATTGAAACTTCTGATGTGTTCAAAAAAAGTTGTTCGATAAGTGTCGATGAAGTGATTGATAATGGTCAATGCATCGGTAGTTGAGATAGTCGTTAGTTTGTCGCAGGTTGGACATAGTGGATCGTCAAAAAAATAGAGCCTTTTATTCCCACAATTTCTGCACGGCAATAGACTCTTTGTATGCAAGCCTGGTTTAATGATACTATCCCAACGTGATGCTATGAGATTACGTAAGACCCTGTTAGCTTTTGAAGATCTATTTTTGCAATAGTTATTTTTTGACACACAGACTTACTAGCAAAGCCTTTAGCGGATTCTAATATTCATATCACAATTTGCAAGGGAGGTATTGTTAGCAATGCATACCGATTCAATATCTGTGTGAAGCTCTAGCGTAGGGTTTGCTGGTTGCGATACGGCCTTAATCCCTGACAATGCAGCCTCTACTTGGTC
>DATDKS010000045.1:0-10692 GCA_036519825.1 Nitrososphaera sp.
CTAAATGGCAATATCCCGGTTCTTGGGTTAGGCAGCTGGATCGATAGTAGCCCTTTTCTAATTTCATTTTATGAAACCTTAAGAGCTCAAATGAAAGGAAGAGGCAATTTCTCTCTAAGTATTGTAGAGATGTCTTACGGCATATGGTGCCTGATGTAACTATCGAGGAAATAAAGGGGGGATAAAACTTAGGTTGATACTACAGACGGAAGTTGATTATTTTAGGCTTAGCGAGGTCTTTATCCGCATCATTAGGCGATTGTATCCTAAAGATATTGAAAATTGGCAGGAGCCCGTGCACAAGCATTTTCCAAGACAACAAAAAATGGCGACAGCTCCAAAGGAAGCAGATGAATGACGATCACGATTGCCTCAACGCCTGCGATTGGAGGGCAAACTGCAGGCGCTCCCATAGCATTGCCACCTCGAGAATAATTGCAGTAACAAAGCACCTTGCACCTTGCACTTGAGTACGGCTACAAGAATATCCAGGAATACACTCCTGCGCTCGGCAATGTCGCTACGAAAGCTATGTTTAAGTAAATGAGCCTTGCGGAAAGAAAAAAGGCGCAGTGGAGAATTCACTGTGGTGGTAGGGCCATCCAACAGAACTCCACAATCGCTGCAAGTCTTGCTAGCGAAGACTTTGTATTTGCGACCTGACAAGATAGTTATAGAAGGAGGAACGGTGATGGCAAAATATTTGTTGCGAAAGATAAAGACCAAGACCTAGAAAAACTAGCAGAGCAGGAACAGAAACTCTCCCCAGAAATAGAGGAAAAGAAGCGTAAGGGAACACTTAGAACAGGCTACACCACCGGCACTACTGCAACCGCCGCTACAAAAGGGGCGCTTTATGCTCTTATCACTTGCAGCCCGACAGATCAGGTGACTGTGTCATTGCCAAAGGGCAAAACGGCTACACTCAAGATTGCTTGGACAAAGAACGAAAAAAATGGCAAGGCCACTTGCGCAGCGATAAAAGACGGTGGCGATGATCCCGACGCTACACACGGTGCAGAGATATGCTCCACGGTATCCTTCAGCAAGAATATAAATAATATCCACATCGATGGGGGTCAGGGAGTAGGCAGAGTAACAAAGCCAGGCCTAGGTCTTGAGATTGGCAAGGCCGCCATAAACCCCACGCCGATGAAGATGTTGGAGCTGGCAGTTCGCGAAGTTGCTGGGCATCAGTTGGAAAACCAAGGAATCGACGTAGTGATTTCTGTTCCGAATGGAGAAGAAATTGCCAAGAAGACAGATAATCCGCGCCTTGGGATACTGGGCGGTATCTCTATACTTGGCACCACCGGGCTAGTTCTGCCGTACTCTACCGCGTCTTTTGCTGCCTCAATAAGGCAAGGTCTTGATGTTGCAGCTGCTATGGGTGCTGATACGGTAGTTCTTACGACAGGAGGCAGGAGTGAAGACTTTACGAAGACGCTGTTCAAGCTGCCAGATCACTGCTTTATTCAGATGGGTGACTTTGCAGGATACTCAATAAAACAATGTGCTTCTAAAGCGATCATAACACACGTGATCATTGCCGGCTTTATTGGCAAGCTCACGAAATTGGCGATGGGTATCAAACAGACTCATGTTGCTGGCTCTCGCATCGATATGCAGTTCATGGCACGACTTGCAGCCGAATGTAATGCCCCAGCTGATGTCGTCGAAGAGGTTACTAGTGCAAATACTGCGAGACACGTTTCAGAAATAATCAAGAAAAACAAGATTGTTACCTACTATGATCATTTGTGTAAAAGGGTGTATGAGCAGATGCGTCAGCATGCGAAGGAACAGCTTCAAATTGAAGTTATATTATTTGAGTTTGACGGGACGGTAATCGGAAGACATCCAAAAAAATGAAGACTGTAATAACTGATTTTTGTGGGCCTTGTTGAACATTCTGCAGGCCAACGTTCGTTTCTCTATAGCATAAAAGCTTTTTTTCTTAGTCTAATTTACCCGGCTAGTTAATCTCTTATCTGAGCAACTAAAGCCAGGGGAAAGTTATTATCGCGACTACACCTGGACTGATATCTTTTCTTAACCGGAGGATGCCTTGTTCGTTGACTCCTCGCACGGCATTTTCCTGAAATATCCTTTTTCTACGTTTGTCCATGGGTGAATCTAGGAGTTGCCAATGCGTCTTTATCTACTCTACCTATTTGCCCTCGAGTAGAAATCGCAATTGCGGGCGCATTCACCAAAACTTTCTCATAACTAACCTTGCAACCCTATTATGTTGCAACTTGTGTTATGGTCTTTTTCTTTGATGCAAATGATATGCCAAGGGCAATTAAATAAATCAAGATTCCAAGAAGCATTGCTAGAGATGAACCGTACATAATTCCAATTGCTATGGCAAGGACTGCGCCCAAGACAGAATAAGCGCCGTTAATAGCCCACATCCATGGGATGTAATCCGGCCTGTGTACCTTTAGCAAACGCATACCCGTAGGAAGGGGCATCCCCATCAGAAATCCAATAGGCGCTAGGATAGCGATACTTACTGCAGCTTTTACCTCAATAGGTTCTGCGATAGTTGAATATATTATTGATGGGAGGAAAAAGACGTACAATATCCCAATTCCAGCAATGCCTCCTATTACAAATACTAGGTTTTTCATATTGTTCTTAGCAATCCTTGAACTAAGCAGGCTACCTGACCCACTTGACAGAAGCAGAGTAAACAACAATAGCGCAAAAGTCATCGTAGGATTTCCCATCAGAAGGATAAGCTTTTGCAGGAGGCCTAGTTCTATCAAGATAAAGCCCACGCCGAGAGCTGCAAAATATGGTATCACAGTCGCAATTCTTAGCTCATCTTTTTCTGAACTGATATCTCTCGCTCCTTCTCCAGCTCTTCCTCTTTCTTTCCTAATCCATGAAAAAGGTACCAGCGAGAATATCGCTATAATCCCAATGCTGGCATAGAGCAGTATTTCTACGACGATAGGCAGTGGCTTTTCAAATGATAAGAAATACGGATTATCATCAGTTACTGGATATACCTTTGTTTTGAACCTATCGTAAAACTGGTCAAGGTTGATTTCTCCGTTAAGAAATGCAGAATAGGGCTCTCGCATTACTTGTCCCGGCATTAGGATAGGCTTGTAATCATATTGGGAAAAGGATTGAGAGAGGAATTTGATCTCTTCGTCAGTAAAGGGCGCCTTTGAAAAGGCGACCATTGTAACACTTGGGTCTTGTGTATATGAATCAGATGTTACCATGATTAGATGTCTGTATAGCTGATCCGGGGGGACACCATTTTGTTCAAGCAATTTAGCATAAGTACTGACAAACCTAGGTGCGTCGATTAACCACCTGACAGTAACAATCATGCCCCTGTCAGTTAAATGGTCATAATATTGCTGGAATCCTTCCAATGTATATAGGAAGTTCTCCGATA
Source organism: Nitrososphaera sp. (assembly GCA_036519825.1). GTDB lineage: Archaea > Thermoproteota > Nitrososphaeria > Nitrososphaerales > Nitrososphaeraceae > Nitrososphaera. The sequence continues at coordinate 3,422 of DATDKS010000045.1, forward strand.
CGCTCAGTCCGCCTGAGGAAACAGAAGCCCAAGTATCTACAAATGGTACGTAAATAATATCATACTTGTCAGAAGAGCGAGTTATGAAGCTTCGTCCCTCGTCGACATATGATCTTACGAATTCATGAGAATATACGTTTCCAGCTCTCTCACCATAGCTTTTAACAGTATCATAGATTATTGGATTTATCTCTACGGATGTGACATCCTTGCTCCCGCTTACCAAAGACGCAACCACATCTCTGCCGCCACCGGATCCGATCACCAGAACTTTTGGCCCTTGCATCATTTTAAAAGGCAGGTATTGCATCCAATTAGAAAGTTCTTGTCTGCTTTCAGTTTTGCCGTCCCATGATATTATGTTCGTTCCAGCACCGCCGTCGATGAAGACCTTTGCTACAAGCCCCTCGCCACCCGCACCTCCCTCAACTACGTCTATTCTGGAGAATGAGTTCCATTCTGTCTTGACTATTTTTGATCCAGGATGCTCACGCAAATATATTGGTAGGTCTTTCTGCGCTGTCGGATCTGTTGGTATGGCAAAGATCTGCGTAGCATAATTGAGCAAAATAAGCGACATAGCAAATGCTACAAACAGAAGACTTGCAACAATTTTCCTGGTATTCTTAGCGATCCTTGAAAATATAGTAGCACTTATGGCTGATATTAACCCAACTATGAGAGTCGCTCCTTCACCACCTGTAAGCACCAAAAATAAGACTACCAGAAGGGCTCCAGCAGATGCACCAATTAAATCTGCAGCGTATAGTCTTCCAGCCACAGATGCAAATGCATTGAATGCTGCCGAAATTATGATTCCGACTAAAAAAAATGGCACGGAAAAAAGAAACATAAACAATGGAAGGTATATAACCTGCGAAGCGAGCGCGTGCATAACAAAAAGAGTTATCGGGATAAAGATAGTGATACCCCATGCTGACAATATAGTTAGGTTCTCCGCCCACTTTCCCTTTAGCTTCTTAACACGATACTGTACAACTAGACCTGAAGCTCCAAGACCTACAAGAGCTACAGATACAGCGACAAAAGCAAAATGGTACCATATCGCTGCAGAAAATATTCTTGTAATTGATACTTCAAGTACAAGACCGGACAGAGCTATAAGGAATATACCTGCAAACACCAGCCTGCGGTTTACTAGAAGCGGGATGGATTGCCAACTTGCCATGCCTTTTATTACTTAGCTCATGTGTGATTTATCTGAGTTTTAAAAACCTTATGAATTCGAATCATTCACTCTTATTTTGACTTCGCTTCCTTCGTAGTTCTCTATCATGCTCGTGTAAGGATAGAGGCCTAAATCAAAATTAGTCACCTTGCCTTCGAATATTGCAATTGTGCTGGTGTTGCTATAAAGCTGATGGAGTAGACTGCTGTCCTCGTTTCCGATATCGAGCCTTAATCTTGGATCATCTATTAGAACAACTCTACTTTTAGCAGTGTCCACGGGGGAGTAAAGCATGTCTCGATAGTCTGATAATACATGGTCCTTGTTGAATACGTAATTGAGCATCCATGAATAAATGGGGTTTGAAATTATTACAGTTGGATTTTCAGTGTCCTCGGCTCTCCTTCCATCTAAATAGCTGGCGACGTAAGCAGCGGATTCCAATTGAGCCGATGTAACATCCGTAGCAATGATCAGCGTGGTACTGGTCACCCCAAAAATAATAATCGATGAAAGCATGGCAACTCTAAGCACCTTTTGACTAAACTTTTTGCTGGTTTGCATGAAATCAACAAGGAGTTTAGCAGCTGCTATACTGAGTGCTGGTAATACTGGGATCCAATAAAAGAAGTTAGCATATCCCATAGCAGCAATAAATGCTATGAACGGAAGGGTCCACAATAGAATAAGATAATCTCTTCTTATGAAAGAATAAGCAAGCCCAGCAAATCCCACTACAAAAATGAAGGGATCAATAATCGCTAAAAGAAATACGATCCAAGGAAGTCCTGCATTATCTCTATTTATTTGCCATAAAACATCATTTGTCCAAGAGCTAAACGAACCAGCTAGTAGGCTCTGGGCAGGCCATATTAGAGGGATCAATAATACAGGGACAAACCATGCTCCGAGAGCTTTTAGACTTCTCTTATTATTCCGATAAATAAGGAAAGCAAGTAATGGGATCATAGTAAATGCGGGAATCTTAGTAAAAATGGCTAAGCCTAGAAATATTCCGGACATTACAATCAGAATATAATTATTACGCATGTTGCTTCTTCCTGATTTTGATTTTGACGTATAAATTGCGAGCAATATTGAAAGGAGAAGGAATGGCAAGAGAATAGAATCCAGCAATATCATTCTCGTGAACCATGTCGCTGGCATTGCAGCAAATATAATTGAGCCAAAAAGTGCAACATTTCTGTTATACATGCGCTCTGAGATTTTATAGATGAGAAGAGTATCTACTACTGCCAATATTCCCATCAAGGCTCTGGGAATTTGATAGAGTGATTCAATTGAATGCAGGTCTGCAGAAGGATTCAATGATTGTGGAAACCCAATGATCTTTAATATACCACCGAGAAATATTTGTCCAAAAAATGGGTGATCATAATAATATGCTTCTTGGGGTCCAAGACCTTCCATTACATGCATAGCCCTTCGCATGTAGACTCCTTCGTCGTAGAAGAGGTTAGGAAAGCCCGCAGGATTCCATAAGTGTGTGTAAGCAGATAGCGCTAAAGGTATCAAGACAAGCCAGATTGACATAGTGTATGCCTGTCTAGAGATAAGACCCAAGCTCCTATCTAATTAACAAAACATGACACTATTATCGTTTGCTGGCATGCAAAAGATTATTTTCCCTTATTAATTTCTGCTATTATTGCCCTATGGTCACAAAAATGGCTATTGTTGCCATCACTAAGAACGGCATCCAAATAGCGCGCAGGATAAAACAAAGGATTCCCGAAGTGGAAATTTATGTTCCAGCAAAGCATAACGATACTGGCGATGACATTATCTGGTTTTCAGAGCAAAGCACACAGCTTCTCGGCAACCTTTTCAAGACTTACGACTCACTGGTCTGCATATTCTCTCTTGGGGCAGTGATCAGGATGGTCGCTCCGCACCTTATTGATAAAAAGAGTGATCCTGCTATTCTAGTCATCGACGATAGGGCAAATAATGTCATAAGCGCACTTTCAGGACATCTTGGAGGAGCAAATGCCCTTGCAAGGTTGATAGCTTCATTTCTTGGTGCTCAGCCAATAATCACAACTGCAGCAGATGTCAATGAAACCATCGCAGTAGACCTTGTGGGAAGAGAGTTTGATTGGACAGTTGAAAATTTTGAGAACGTCACCAAGGTTAGTGCATTCATGGTTAACGAAGAAAAAATTGCGATATATCAAGACGCAGGTGAGAAGAACTGGTGGCATTCCCCACTTCCGAAAAATGTTACCATGATAGACAGCATTGATCAAATAAAATCGCCTGAATTCAAGGCGGGGCTTATAATTTCTGACCGACTAATTACAGACCAAAGTATCATAAGCAAGTCAGTTATATATCGGCCCAAGTCCCTGGTGGTTGGAATAGGCCTGCACTGGGATACGAGCAAAGAAACAATAGAGTCTGGCATCAATATAGTCCTCGAAGAAAAGGGACTTTCCTTTCAAAGCATTAGGAATATGGCTTCTATAGATCGTAAGGCAAAAGTAAAGGGTCTTGAAGAATTCTCTACGCAGTATGGTATACCCGTGGAAATCTATGAGAAAGATAGACTGGCGTCAGTAGATGTGCCCAATCCATCGGCAACTGTTCAAAGTTTTGAAGGTACATCGAGCGTATCTGAAGCCTCCTCGCTACTCAGCTCCAAGGGGGAGCTTGTTGTAACAAAGCAAAAGCTTCCTCCGAACCTGACACTTGCAGTTTCACGCATCTCCCACTGACGGCACGTATGTGAATGTTGATTTTTCCATCCTTCTATAGTTGAATATGTGGGGATTCTGGCATAATGCTGAACTAATTCTAAATAAGGCGTTGTTGTATTGCAATTCTGAGAGAATATGTCTGAAGCCGTAATACAACACTGGGAGCGTGTTATACTCAAGAATCTGCGTTCCAAGGATCGCACGGACATCGGAAACGTCATTTCCGAATCGGGCAAGACATTTACCATAATGCAAGCTGCCAGCAAGGAATACAATATTCCAAACTCTGGCGTAGAGGGTTACGATGGATCAAAACATATTTTCTGTACCATTTTATGAAGTTCTAAATTACAAAATTCCGTAGCCTTACCATTGCCTACTTTGCATTCATAAATCTGTTAAGCAGATCAACTTTAAAGGAAATAGACAGGTTGAACGATGTGAATTGAAGATCCAAATGGCATAAAGAGAATAATATTGCTTGCTGCATATTGTCGACTTGCTGTGATATCTGCAATTTGTAAAAAATTTCCAGTTACATGGGATATGGAAAAGAGGCTCGTGTAGACTGCATGACCATCACATACTGAAAGATATTTTAGCCTGCCAATTTATCTGTGCACACATATAGGTTTGAAAAAGGCACTTTTGATTGTGGACAGAGGAAGCAGGGAGCCGGATGTAAGGCACGAGCTTGAACAAATTTGCGAGTTAGCAAAGCGACGGGCAGACTACTACCATGTTGATTATTCCTTCCTCGAGGTTTTGCCGCCATTCATTGCTGAAGGGATCGGTCAGTGCATGGCAGCGGGGGCAGGTCTTATCACTGTGATGCCATATTTTCTGTATCCCGGAATGAAGCTGAAAGATACCGTCAAGCAGAGTGCCATAATAGGCAGAGACCGAAACCTCAAGCTCGTGATAACAAAGCCGCTCACTTACCACCCAAAAATGGTGCAACTAATTATCGATAGGATAAATGAACTGAAAAAGAATAGGTGTATTAGACAACCTGACAAAGAATGTGATGTGGTATTGATAGGTCATGGAAGCAGCGACAGGAATGCCCATGACGCGTTTGTATATACCGCAAACGCCATCAGGCCATATTATCGCAATGTAGAATTTTGCTTTCTGGAGCTCGATCGCCCAAATATTGAAGAGGGAATAGGGCGTGCGGTTGCAGAGAACCCCAGTGTATTACTGATCGTGCCATACTTTTTACACAAGGGAGCACACATCAAAAGAGATGTTATCAAGGACCTAAACGCTGCCATCCAAAAGTACAACTTCAAGAGCGCTTTCATGGGCCACCATCTCGGAGTTGACGAAAAACTAGTCGATATCGTGATAGAAAGAGCAAGAGAGGTGGAGAACCGAATTGGCATTTAAAGACCACGAACATTCCTATCACAGCCGATACAGCGGAACTGCTGATGGCAGAGCTATGTCAGAAAAGGCTTTTGACATTGAAAAAAGAAGCTTCGAGATTATAGAATCAGAGGTAGGTAAGAATCACCAGTATAATGAAAATGAGTGGGTCATTGTAAGACGTGTGATACACGCAACAGCAGATTTTGACTTTGCAGGAAATGGTAAGATCCTCTTCCATAGAAACGCCATCGAATCCGCTTTCAATGCTCTCAGAGAAAGATGTACGATTGTTACAGATGTTGATATGGTACTGGCCGCGATTAGCAAAAAATCAATCAGCGACCTTGGGTTAAAGACGGTCTGTTATATTTCTGACTCCCTGGTGGCAGAGCAGGCGCGTAAGTTGGGCAAGACAAGGTCAGAGACTGCCATGCGGCGCGCCGCTAAGGATATGGACGGCGGCATCATCGCAATAGGAAATGCTCCTACAGCACTATATGAGGTGTTAAATATAGCAAGAGAGGGCATTGCAAAGCCCGCTCTTGTCATCGGGATGCCAGTAGGCTTTGTCTCTGCGGCCGAATCAAAAGAAGGACTTGCCAAAATGGATGTGTTGCCTTTTATAACAAACGTAGGAAGGAAAGGCGGTAGCCCAGCAGTATCCTCCATTATGAATGCGATAATGCTGCTCTACCAGAGCAAAAAGTTATCGGCGTGAACATCTAACACAAGAATGCACCATCCGTTCGGGCAATTTTCTGTTTGCAAAATGCAAGTGCATGTAGGCTGCGAGACCGTTTTCGTTTATGATAAAGCCATCCTGACTGCCTGTGACCCCTTTCCCTTTTTTCATAGAGTACGCAAATCGAGAATCCCGTGCTATGTTTTCTATTGAAGAATAATGAAATTCGTGCCCGCGAAGATGCGTCTTGCCAAACACCGGACCCTCGCACTCCGCATCAGTATAGTTCAGGATCAGTCTCCCTGTCATGAAGGTATCTGCTTCTACAATGCCAGCCATCTTCCTTGCTTTTTTCTCACCGTTGTAACCACTGATCGACCGAGTCAGATACATAAGCCCGCCACATTCCCCATAGACTGGCATGCCTGCCTCGACTGCCTTCCTGAGCGACCTCAGCATCGATCTGTTACTCTCAAGCCTGTCTGCAAGCACCTCGGGGAACCCTCCTCCAAGCATTATCCCATGCACCCCGTCTGGCAGTTTTTGATCTCGTACAGGGCTAAAAAAGACTAGCTTCGCTCCACTTCTTTTCAATGCAATAAGGTTATCTGTATAGTAAAAGTTGAACGATTCGTCAAGAGCAACAGCAATACTTGCTCTTGCGGGCCGCTTTGGGTGAGCAGGAGCATCAGGAAGCGGGACCGAGCTACACAGGCTCAATATTCTATTGACGTCAATGGACTCTGCCATACGTCTTGCTGTTCGAAGTATTAACTGTCTTTTAGTTTCTTTCAATTCTAATGCTGGCACCAGCCCAAGGTGTCGCTCTTCCATTTTGATGCCGCTATTGCGAGAAAGTATTCCTGCCACTGGGATTTTGACTTTCCCGGCTAGAGCCTCGGTTATGTAGTTCGCATGTCTCTGTCCTGCAACATTGTTTAGGATGACCGCTGCTATTCGGAGTTTTCTGTCAAAGTTCAAAAAGCCAAGTGTGATTGCAGCTATAGATCGTGCGCCCTTACTTGCATCCACTACAAGCACTACAGGTGCATCTAGAATTTTGTCCACGTGCGCTGTGCTAGCAAAGTCCGTCTTGCCAGACATTCCGTCAAATAATCCCATTACACCTTCGATTACTGCAACATCTGCATTTTCAGATGCTGATGCAAAGCAGTCAAGCACTCCCTGCCTACCCATCATCCACACGTCAAGGTTGCGCGAATTCCTCTTTGTTACAACCGTGTGATAGGAAGGGTCAATAAAGTCGGGACCAACCTTGAACGGCTGGACCCGCAAACCACTTTTG
>DATDKS010000046.1:0-5888 GCA_036519825.1 Nitrososphaera sp.
CAGGTGATCCGTTCTCAAATTCAAATTTAGTTGTCTGTGCAAAATTTAGACCCTTAGCGAGCCACGGAACGCCCTAGCGCCATAGTAAGAGGGCGCACTGTTGTGATACACGAAGACATTGCCGTAGCGGCGGTCAGCAAAGAGGGCGCCGCCGAGTTTTCTAATATCAGAAGGTGTTATCACCCAGCTCGACGTCTTCATATCGAAATTTCCAAGTTTCTGCAACTCTCGATAGTGTTCTTCCGTTAAAAGCTCAATGCCCATAGCAGCTGCCATATCAATAGCGTTATTTTCTGGTTTAGATGCTTTCCTTGCCTTCTGCCCTTCACGGTCGTAACAAACATTTCTGCGGCCTTTAGGACTTTCCGCTGAACAATCATAAAAAACGTATTCGCCCGTCTTTTTATCATGACCAACAACATCCGGTTCACCGCCAGTCCTTTCCATTTCATTTAGTGACCACAGTTTTTCAGTATTAGCTTCCAGCTTTGCCTGTACTTTAGCCCATTCAAGACCTTTATGGCGGTTCATGTTTTTCTCAAAACGGGCTTTCAACCCTCGGAGTAGTTCTTCGCGTTGTTCTGGTGACAACTTCTTTTTATTGCTATTAATGTTGTTCATGCTTTTATACTACCTATGTAACAAAATAAAAAATTATAATGGCGGTAAACAATGCTCTCGCCGATGTAAGTCTATTTCTATTTGTATGAAACAAAGAAATAAGAATACCTCAATCGAGCGCATGAAGGCGCAGACACCTTTAAATCAAACGCTCGCTATAGCATAGTTGCAGTTTTTCAGACGCAAAAATATTTTTCATAGTTGAGTAGGCTATCTCTGTCGTATGATCTAGTTGAGGGCATGAAAAATACATAGCGTCCGGCCTTCTACGTGGCATGTATTTTCTGGCAGAGTGGTCTAATTAGACAAAAATCTCGAGACTTTGGTCAAGCTATCCTGTCATTTCGGCTTCTCGACAACCTACTAACACTGGCAAAGGCAACGTACCTTTGAATACATGAGATCCATTCTTTGCCAAACATTTCAAGGATGTAAATAGGGTGTGCTTTGGCGTTTCTAAACACACTATTTCTTTGAAAGTAGTCTCCACGAAAGGACTATTCCTGTACCAGCAAATAATGCCGCAAATCCTGCAAGATATGCAAAGTCATATCCAATGCTGTTCAGCCCTGTAGTGCCAAGCAATAGCTGCCTGCCAACATCCGTTCCATAACTTATTGGATTAATTCTGACAATTATTTGCAGCCAGTCAGGCATGAATTTTGCAGGAAAGAGCGTATTGCTTGCAAACAACAGTGGAAGATTTACAAGATTCATTATCGCCATCTGGCTTTGCCAGTCGCTAGATCTTAGGGCAAGCATTACAAAGAGGGAAGAGAGCCCTAAGCTCATCAAAAACAAGGCTGCAAAAGTGCCTGCGAGACCGACGGCTGTCAGGTTTGATTGCTGCATCCCAAGTATGACTGCAATAATGAGGACTATGGCTGCCTGTGCAAGGGATCTCAAAACACTGGATAGCACTTTGGCCATTACAACAGACCCACGAGAAACAGGCGTGCTCAAAACCTTGTTGAGAAAGCCAAACCTGCGGTCCCATACAATTGACATTCCACTGAACATTGTCGTAAAGAGCACTACAAATGAGAGCATACCTATCGCTAAAAATGAAAAGTAGTCGCCGGTCCCAAATGTCTCCTGGGTTATCTGACCTGCAAGGGAGTTCAATGCTTCTTTGGGTATGTTCAATCCTGGAATGTTTAATGCTCCAGAAGCAAATATTGCTCCAAAATTGAACGCCTTACCATACAGAGACAGCCATATGACCGGCTGTATTAGCGACATGAAGAGAAGAACAGGGGCCTTGTACCACTTCTTTAATTCCCTATTCGTTAGCGCCCACAGCCCATGAACAGGGCTTTTATTCAAGATGACTCGATCATAATATTCCCCTATTGGAGAATTTCCGCCGACGGTGCCAGTTAAGATTTCATCATTTTTTCCCATTTTTTATGACCTCGCCGTGTGCATTGTCCTTCTCTGCGCAAGCATCTGCCATTTGTCAGACTCGCCTTCGCGCATAGACCTTCCAGTGTACTTCAGGTATGCATCATCCAAAGTCGGTTCTTTAATTGAAATCCTAGTTAGATGATAACCTCTGTTCCGAACAGCTTCAATAATGCTAGGCGCAACTTCTTCACAGGACGTTGAAGCCATTATCCTAAAGTCTTTTGAAGCGATTTTCTCAACATCCGTTACGGCTCTTATCATTCCAGATTTTAGATAATCCAAGTCTGCGTCCCTTTCGCTTATGCTTAACTCGATTGTCCCTCCCCCGACAACTGACTTGAGCTCTGAGGGTGAGCCAATCTTTACGATCTTGCCCTTATCAATTATTGCTATTCGGTCACAGAGTTTGTCTGCTTCCTCCAAGTAGTGTGTTGTAAGAAAAAGAGTCATGCTATATTCTCGCTTTAGTCTAATTATATATTGCCAGATGGCCGAACGCGTCTGTACATCCAGACCAAGAGTAGGTTCATCTAGAAACAGTAGCTTTGGATGGTTGATAAGCCCACATGCCAGTTCCAGCCTCCTTCTCATGCCACCGGAATAAGTGTTAACCTTTCTTTTGTCAGCCTCTTCCAATTCGACTAGCTCCAATAGTTCGTTTGCACGCTGTCTGGATATCGATCTAGGAATGCCGTACAAGTCTGCGCATAGCATGATATTTTCACGGCCTGTCATGTCTTCGTCTGCTGTATACTCCTGGGGAACCACGCCAATGACTCGACGCACATCATTTGAATGCGCGATAATATCATAACCAAAAATCTTGGCGTTTCCACTTGTAGGTTTGGCTAGTGTAGTTAGCATATTTATTATCGTGGTCTTACCGGCACCATTAGGTCCAAGCAGGCCAAAGATTTCTCCATGCGAAATTTTGAATGAAACATTGTCAACTGCCCTTAATTTTTCGTTAAAAACGCGAACTAGATCTTGAACATTAACTACAAAATGACCGACATCTCTTTCATTCTCATAACTTGATGTCCCATCATTGACACTGCCACGGGTAACTGTCATCTCAAATTCGACCCCTTTTTTGGTTGTAGTGTTGCACGGTTCTTTCCAACGCCTTCTTCCAAGAATCCTTGTGCCCAGTCAAGTTGCCTCTCTAGATTCAGGATATACTCCTTCAGGATGTATTCTAGTTCGGCAGGGGGGAGATTTTTCATATTCGTTTTGAATATTTCCTGAGTAAATTGAAAGTGGCCTTTTGATCCCTCGACAAGAAATTTTTCCATATGCTCCGCGTGGATAAGTTCGGCAATCAAGCCGCGCAAGCTCTGCCATCTCTGTCCATATTCTGCAAGCGTCTTCCTAGCTGCCTTTAGTTGTTCCAAACCCTTTGGAGTGATGTGATATGTGCGTCGGGTAGCATCATGTGAAGAGTCCTCTGCCTTGATCATCCCATCTCTTTCCAGCCTTCTCAAGATAGGATACATCGAGCCAGGACCTGGCCTCCAAGCTCCTTTCGTTTTATTTTCTATTTCTTGCAAAATATCATAACCGTGTGAGGGATTTGATGCTATCTTGTGCAGGATGTAGTGAATTAAAAGACCCCTCGGCGCCCCCTGCGGTCTCGACAAATTGACACTTGAAGATATTGATGAAGCGGTCTTCCGTATGCGGTTTGACAACTATAAAGCTAAATCACAAATTAGATATTTAACGATATCGCATTAGATAGCCATAGCAACACATTAACCACGTTAACCATTGGAGGGCAGGAAGTAGTTTCTGCGCAATTCAGGAACAGGCGAGAAAATAAAAGTGGTTTCAGTTTACTTTTGAGCCTTTGGCTACCTAGTGGCTGTCCACGCTCGTGAAAAAGAACGTTGGGATATTTCCTTTCATAGGCAGACTACTAAAAACTTAACCACATGTCGGTTCTATCTATACCTAACCTCTTTCAAAATCACTGCTGAAAGGATCGATTTTCTAATAGTGTGGCTGCCTACCTCCAAGCAATGATTTAATAGAAGGTAGGGCAGAACTGTCCTCTGCATAGCCTATATGAGTATATCTGACGACGTCAACAACAACAACAACAATCCTGAAACTAACATTAATGAAAAAAGCGCTTCAATAGAAGAAGAGTCCCCAGAGGGCCAGGAATCTATTGAGACCGACAATCTAGAAAAAATGATACTTTCCACAGGAATCCGCGTAGGCACACCTGTCAAGACGAAATTTATGGCACCATTCATAGTCAAAGCCAATCCAGAAGGCCTTTACATTCTAGATATCAGTAAGACTCTGGCAAGAGTTGATGTTGCTGCCAAGTTCATAGGCAGAGCGGATATTTCCAAAGTTGCAGTCACTTCTGCCCGGGAATACGGCAAGACTCCGGTCGAAAAGTTCTGTGAGCTTACAGGCTCAACCCCCATTCTGGGCCGCTTCATGCCTGGCACGTTTACCAACCCGTCGCTTCCAAACTATATGGAGCCAGAAATTGTTGTTGTAACAGATCCTCAGGCTGACCAACAGGCGGTACTTGAATCAACTAGGGCAGGAGTACCAGTTATTGCCATTGCCAACAGCGACAACATTACTTCTAAGGTCGACTTGGTGATACCTGCGAACAACCGCGGGCGCAAGGCTCTTGCAACAGTATATTGGCTTTTAGCTAGAGAGGTGCTCAAGAAGCAGGGAGCCATCAAGTCTGACAGCGAAATGCTGGAGAAAGCCTCAATCGATGACTTCGAAACAAAATTAGTTGAGGAACTGACCTGACCTGACTTTTAGTCAAAAGTATAACAACGCTGGCGAATGACCGGTAATACCATCGATCAGCATCGGCAGGTTCTACATTGCCGGCGCTGGCTCAATGATGCGGGGCCAGCAAGCTTATCTATTATAAAAATTTCTGCTCATGAGAAAATACCATTTAGGATTAAACTGGTTACAAGACCATGCCAAGGTGCAAAGTCAACCCACTGCTCTTGTCTGAACAGCCACCTGCATCGGTATACACAAAGGCTAGCACACAAACACATTCACATGATATGGTGATTCAACTGGGCCATATCGTATGGACATCAACTCTCAATGCAAACATATTTTCACACGGATATGGGACAATTTCTATTTCGTTAGAATTGACATAGAGACAATTTAACGGAACCTATATCACTGCTTAAAACCCAATGATCGCATGAATAAAGCCAAAGGATCAGCAATGGTCATAATAACACCCTTAATGGCTGCTGGGCTTGCATTCTTAATAGCCGCTACTGCTTCTAACATAGGAATGGAAAGCCAGGTGGCTGCACAGCAACAGGATGACGAAATTTACAGGATACAAGAGACTGCGATGTCGACGGCAGCCCCTGTGGCGCATACCGGAAACCTTCCTCATGCAGTAGTATTTGCGCTACCTATAAGAAATGATAGTAGGATCTATACTGGGCAGGTCACATTTACAGCAAGCAAGCCCATAGAAGTAGAGGTGATACACATCTACAAGCCGGACCAGACACCTGATGAAGTACATGGAGCACCCCCCACTGCATTAATAAACGGCACGACTATAACATATTCCCATCTCACAAGCATAGTGGACAACAACATAATCACAGGAGATGTTCCGACCGCGTCTGGCACATTTCAATTCACCGGAAGTGGGCTTGTGTTTCATAAACGAAGCTCAGAACCATTCACCGTAACATACACTATAGATGCAAAAGTAGCACAGCTCACTCAGTAGTTCTCTCAAGTCATTGCTCAAGTTATATGCAGATAAAAAACCACACGCCTAAATCGGAATTCGCAGTTGACTGTACCAGATCATTTTTTTATTTTATTTC
>DATDKS010000047.1:0-8541 GCA_036519825.1 Nitrososphaera sp.
CCAAAGAATCGGCTTACCAAATTCCCTTGCATTTCATGATAGGGGTCTCTCCACAATTATCGGAAGCCAAAATAAAGACTCATCTGGACACACATTGAGTGCGTCTGTGAACTCTTCGATGCAGAGGTTAAGGATATGGGATGCACGAAGCCGATCGAACATATCTGGACATAGAAATCTGATGCGAGCCTTCAATGAACTGGACAGGCTAAAGGATAAACTTGGTCTAACGAATGCAATTGTGGAGAAGGCCGCCTACATATACAGAAAAGCCGAGGAGAAGCATATGATAAAGGGAAGATCCATATCAGCCATTATAGCTGCGGCCATATACTTGTCATGTAGGGAATTAGGTGCCCCAAAACCGCTTCGTGAAATGTCTGAGACCAGCCAGGTTAATCCAAAGGCTCTTAGACACCATTACAGACTGCTAGCTCTAGAATTAGACATCAAGGTTCCGCTAATAGAGCCCTCAAAGTATATCGCGAGAATAGCAAATAAGGCAGCAATTAGCGAAAAGACTAAGAGAATTGCCGTTGCTACGATGGAAGAAATCACTAAAAATGAACTATCTGCCGGAAAGAATCCTGTAGGTTTAGCAGCAACAGTATTGTACCTATCTTGTCTGGCAAGCAATGAGAATCGGACCCAGATGAACATCGCGGCATCTGCGGGTGTAACAGAGGTAACTATTAGAAACAGGTTCAAAGAGTTGAAGTCAAAACATTGCTTGAGTGCGATGATGCAGGAGATGTTACTGTAGATGCCAATGTTGATGTTAAAATGCAAAAACTGTGGGGAGGTATTTCCTGGAGTTTATGTGCCTGAAGACAGTACTGACAACTTCAAAACGAATGTGACAAGTTCTGACACGTCTCACACTTGTTCTAGAGGACACAAGAACGAATACATCGCAGAAGAATATATGGATTGGTCCTAAAGAATTGTCGTCTCTCAATTTAAATGACAAATCAAGGATACCTGTGATTCTTATCACTTATCCTGATGCCTTCGCTGTTGAAGAAGCAAAAAGCCTTGTGGATTCATCAGATCGCTCAATTGTTGGAGTATTTAGCCAAAAATATTTGAATCATTCAAAGTATGGTATTGGCTCAGGAAAAGCTGAGGAGATAAAGGAATTTGTTAAAGAATCGAAAGCAGAACAGATAGTTGTTGACGAACACCTTACAGCAAGACAAATACACAATCTTGAGAAGCTTACTGGAGCACAGGTAATCGATAGAGAACGGCTGATACTTGACATATTTTATACACGGGCTGCTACAACAGAGGCAAAATTGCAGATTGAACTGGCTGAAATCCAATACGAAATGCCTCGTGTCAGGGAAAATGCTAAGCTGAGTTCGAGCGGCGAGCGTGCTGGTAAAGGGGGCATGGGAGAATATGTAGTCGATGTAAAATTCCGCGATTTGAAAAGACGCATTTCGTTTATCAAAGAGAAATTGAATGATGCTCATCGAAAACGTGAATTATACCACCAGCAGAGAATAAAGACTGGAATGCCAGTTGTTTCGCTGGTTGGCTATACCAGCTCCGGAAAGACCACTCTATTCAACTTGCTAACAGGCGAACATAAGCAGACTTCTAATGACCTGTTCACTACGCTGTCCACAACTACTAGACAGTTGAAAATAGATAATAGAGAAATATTGCTCACAGATACTGTCGGCTTTATCAGCAGGCTTCCCACATACATGATAGATGCATTCAAGTCAACACTGGAAGAATCACTAGCGGCCGACTTAATTTTGCTTCTGATTGATGCATCAGAGGATCTACAAGAAGTCAGAATAAAGCATGCAGCTTGCAGACAAGTACTCGGAGAGCTAAATGTAGACAATTCTAAGGTGCTCGTGATTTTTACCAAGTGTGACCGGCTAAATTCAGAAGAGATGATAAAGAAAATATCTGAGGATTTAGGAATACCAAACCCAATGCTCATATCGTCTAAAACAGGCTATGCAATTACTAAACTGAAGAGCCTAATTGGTCATCAGCCGTATGCTGTTAGTAGAGCCAAGTGACCCCTATGCAATATTACGGCTTGAAAAGCCATGACCTGATCAGTCGTTTAAATCAAATGCACCAGCCATTTTCAATAAACAAAAAGATGTCACTCTTTAAATCTGGTCATTGCAGCATGTACCAATATACGTTAATATCTCTGATTTGGTTATAAGCTAGTGCTTCTTCAAATGGGAATAGCAATTGACGAGCATATAATCATATGCAGCATCTGTGGACGCAACCTTATTGTCAAGGACAATGTGAACAATGGGCTAGCATTTCTTAGCCATCTCAACTTAGACCATTACATTCAGTATAAGGTACCACAAATGACTGATACAAAAGTGAAAAAACATGATGCTACAACTGCAATTAATCAGCAGATGTTAGCACAGCCAGAATAACAGTGCTATATATCGTCGTATTTTGTATGTTATTCCATTTTCATTATGATGAAATTAATACTCCATTTTTGGCTTGGTGACATAATAGTTTGAGAGTACTCTAATTTCGGAGTATGATAGAATTTTAGCAACGACTATGAACGAAATTATCTGTCCCCATTGCACCAAAGTAAATTAATCCACAAGGCTTCTTGCAGAGCTTGTGGCGCCCAAAGGCCACTTATGCCATAGAGTTCTTAACCGACCTATATTATGATTTTCCAGGGCCCCCTCCTCTGAGCCTTGACAACAAGGGGCCATGCTGCTAGAGGTGTGTATTATTGTACGGAATGAGAAAATCATCCGATTAGGTTCTGTAACGTTACAGGCTGATCATATCTTCAAGCTGCCGTAACAAGTCAGATCATGAATTGCACATTTTCACCCATTGCTATGAACTACTACTGCTGTATCTCCTTCTTTATAACAACTTGTGTGAGTAAGATTCGGACAGTTATCATTAGCATCAAGTATTCCATCACCATCTCCATCTTGTGTGGTTCCAGTCATAGAAGAAGAGGAAGAAGAGGAAGAGGAAGACTGTGTTGTTGTATCTCCTCCTCCTTGAGAACATTCAACCACACCGTTGAAGTTGTTAAAGACTGGAGCTTGAGCTATATAATGAGTGCTAATGGAGACGGGATTCGATGCACTACCGTCATTCGATGTACTACACGGCGCTCCTATTGAAAACGTAGCACCTTTAATAGAGCAATTTGTAGTATTAGAAGCATTGTCTATTGTTCCACTGAATGCAAACTTCAGTATTCCTCCCCCGCTGTTACTGGTAAATGATCCTGAGGCTATATTGCCACTATACGTTTTTTGTTCATCATCGCTAGCCGTTACCTTAAATGTTCCACTTGTTATATCCAAAACTTGAGGATTAGAAGAAGAAGGAGTTCCTTGTGCATCAAAAGTTAGCGTAGCATCGGCGGCCAAGCAATCAGAATCACTGCCACTAGCTGGTTCTGTTGTTCGGAAACTTAGAGGGGTTGTTTGAGCTTGTACTGGTATAACGTTAAAGAGTAGTAGTGGACTAGTCGTAGCCGTCGTCGTCAGCAGCATTAGGATTGCAGCAGAAAATGCGAGCGAAATCGATATTTTGTTTCTCAAATGCGGTATATTTACCAAGATGTTGCTATAATATGGTTTGGAATTATTTAACCCTTCTTCTTTGAGTTCTGTCAATTCAACATCTCAGCTGGATGCATTATCGTGAGCCGATAAAGTGACAGAACCTCCGATTAGCCGGTTTAACTATTCCAAATCAAATTCAGCTTACCCGATTCTGTAACGTTTCTGATACGAGTGAGAGGATACTGGTATAAAACAGGTCAAGCATGCCTAAAGGCTGATGATATTTACAATCTATATCTTATTGAATAACTTTGACATCACTTTACAAGTCCTTCTAGAAATGAAAAATCCATGTCACCATCGCTATATGCTGTGATTTCCCTATACCAACAAACGGGGCAAAAGGCTTCATCAACTACTAACCTCTGCTCATACGTAATATCTTTCATATTATAGAGACCATTGCACATAACACAAATGTTCTCGCTCATCTATCCTCAACTGTCTCATTTATTTTTTCCTTAGACAGTCTCATTAAATCAGAATTGATCTGCTCGCCTATCTGATCGCAGATCTCAGCTGTAGTACCCTCAAATGTCTTGCTGGCTTTCATCAAGTATACCCTAAGTTTATCCATCGATATCAATCACATCACATTCATAGTATAAGATGTTTGCCCATACATATGATATTAACCAGAACTACAATTTTGCTATCAGTACGCACGCAAGGACTCAAGCCTAAACCTGACATACTATATACATCGATCTGCGTCGCGTCACATTTCATTGGAGGAAAAAGAAGTTTTGAAACCTTCAAGGAGCATCCAGACTTTCATAATGACACTCCATGGTCACAGTTAGAAAGTAAGACGGTATTTGAAGAGACGATAAAATGACTGTTTCCATCAAATCCTTTAATCCGGCCCTGTTACAATAAAGCCGTCATATCAGAAGAGATATCAAATGAAATCATAGATTCATGCAATGGGTATATTCTGGCCAAATGAGAAGAAATAACCAAACGGCGGGAAGACTTGACAGATATGGTTTACAGAGCGGCTATCCCCTGCACGTTTATGCATGAACTGCTCAATGTATCCAAAGCATACATATGCAATCTCCAAAGAGAAGGTTACAGAGAACGACAAGCCGCTGGGACAACGGTCAGAAATAGTTCCCAATGGATTTAGACTTTACAGCATTTCTGCTTGTTTTCACACCTGCAATGAATTGGCTCCTTCAAGCATAACCGGCATACTCTAATACCACACCCCACACAGGTGTCATCAGACAAATTGCATCCCCAGTGCCTACAGCTCATAATAAAAATATAATGACAAACTGCTACATTACTTTTTCCTATGCAATAAGTTGCATGTGCAATAGATAAATTCATTGCTGTTCCTACCAGGTACTGCATTGCCTGCTGCTGCTTCTGCTGCTCTTCTAACCCGATAGTGTAGGGACAACCATATTTTTTGAATCCTCTGTAATAGGTTCGTCTTTTTAGCTGTTCATGTTTTAGCAAGTAGCCGGCTGAAAATCATTTATCTGTGATATGGAAGTAGTATATATCAAGATAATGGTTCAGGACTCTATTGATACAGCCAAATCGCTATATGCATCAGTTAGGAGACAAGCTACCGAGTCAATGTTAAACCTGTTTGCGGATAACGCTATGATTCATGGGCCTACTTCATCAACAAAGATTCTCCCATGGGGTGGTACTTATAATGGAACAGAAGGTGTTAAGCAATTCTTCAAGCTATTAGGGGAAGGTTTAGACATTGAACAGTTTGATATAATTGACTTCATAGCAGAAAGAGATAAGGTCGCGGTTCTAGGTTTCATTAGGGGAAAAACAAGAGTGACGCAGAAGTTTTTTGAAACAGACTTTGCACACATTTTTAAAGTAGATCGAAATAATGGCAAGATAGTTGAATTCAGAGTTTTCAATGACTCTGCATCATTAGCCCTATCTGTGAGCTAGTAACGGCTAGATTATCGTCCTTTATGGCAGAGATACTTATAATCGTACAGAATAGGTATGATGAAGGGAAAATTTAGCCAATGGAACCGTCACCAAGCGAGGTAATAAGACAAGAATTACTCAGCTGGAAAGGAGTTACGATACATGAGCATAATTTTGTAACTGTAATATTTTATGTGGACGGGATAGAGATGGGTCACCTACATGGCGATTCAATAGCCGATCTACAGTTCCCTACAAGGCTTGGTAAGAAACTTGTGAGGGAGGGAAATGTATCGCCTCATCATATTATCCCGAAATCTGGCTGGGTAAGTCATGAGATTCTAAATGCCAAAGATGTTGAAACCGTCATAGAGCTCTTTCGCTTCCAGTATAATCGGCTTATACAATCAAAATAACTTATATCTCTCTGCACTTGGCGGAACCCACTTCCTCAGGTTTAAGGTCAATCTCGAAGCCTAGGAATTGCGATTCAGTGAAACTACTTCTTCATTCTATCTCCTCAAACTTTCCTAGTTTTATCTTAAAGTAAGTTAACGCTGACTAGATAAGATCAAACATATCTGGTAAACAGCGAATTGCTACTATAGTTAAATAGCATCATTATCATATTGTATTGTGACAAGCAAAAAATCAAAAGCCGCTTTCTTGTCGGATCTCCTAGTTACTGATCCGGATACTGGTGAGTTAATACGCAAAGATACTGGCGAAGTTATTTCTGATAATACATTATCACAAGAAAAAGAATGGCGCTCGTTTGACATTGAAGAGAGTAAAAACAGAGCACGAGTAGGAACTCCCACATCGCTTGCATTTCATGATATGGGACTTTCTACAAAGATAGGAAAGGAGGTAACTGATGCGTCAGGCAATAAAATTGACGCTGCCACTCGAACGAGAATGGGAAGGCTTCGCATGTGGAATAACAGAAGCCAGAGTCACTCGCCAACAGAGAGAAACTTGCAGCATGCTTTCTCCATGCTCTCTAGGCTAAAAGATAGACTAGGACTGCCAAATCATGTAACTGAAAAGGCTGCATATACATATAGAAAAGCTCAGGAAAGAGGTCTTATCCGAGGAGACACCATTGGCTCAGTGTTAGCCGCTTCGATTTATGTTGCTGCAAGACAGTCAGGTGTGCTAAGGACGCTTGATGATATTTCGGAAATTACCGACATAAAGCCTGGCGAGGTGGCTAGATCTTACAGACGCATTATTTCAGAGCTTGACATTAAAGTGCCTCTAATAGACCCCACGAAGTACATAGTCAAAGTAGCAAACAACCTAAACTTCGATGAAAAGATAAAGCGTAAAGCGCTTGAGCTTATGGAACAAGCTCAGAAAAAGAATCTCCTTGTAGGCAAGGACCCAATAAGCGTGGCTGCTTCTATACTCTACCTTGTAAATCTTGGAGAAAGAAAGCCTAGGACTCAGGCTGAAATCGCAAAAGCTGCGGGAGTAACTGAAGTAACAGTGAGGAACAGGTCAAAAGAACTTAGGAAAAAACTTGATTTAAGCCTCGGCCGATTCTACTCTGTAGAGAACAAATTCCTCTGACAGGTTACAATTCAATGTCTATAAAGCATAAAACTGTCGAGCGACTGGTTTGGATAGAGTAACATATTCGCTTTAGTATCTTCGATGCGGCAGGGACATCGCAAGAAAACAAGCAAATGCGTATATTGAAAACACACTGCAATATCCTCTCTGGTCGAGACATCAAAAATCTAAAACGTGGCGAACAAGAGCAAACTGAGAGAACGTTTGCTCGTGGGCGTTGAAATAGACGACAAGCGATCGTACTGGCCATAGTTGAAGGAAAATTATACTTAATGACGGCATATTATTGAAACCATGTAGCAATAATAATCGAGATCTACATAGGTCATTATGCTACTCGCTTCGAAAACCACGTCGCAGTATCATTGCTACAAAAAGGTTGCTGGAGAAAGTTAGTTGGACATATTATGACTTTAGCCCAATAAGGAAATCAGAAAAAGGATGGGTACGTTGCAAGAGAAAAGAGAATGACGTCGTTTTTACCAGATAAACCTCTGGACGCTCGCTCTTGCTATCAAGATTAGCGGTAGATGTTCAAAAATGGCTTGCTCGTATCATTTTAGCCGCTTAACCTGTTCATGAAGCAAAAGTGGAATTAATTGCTTTGCAAGTGGTTCTGAGTCCGTTGTTTGAAGTTTTTTATTTGGAGCTCCTCTGAGCCTCATTTCATCTTGACGTTATCCGCAACAGTTAATGAAAGAGCTGTATGAAATAGTCGGTGGTCGACTCTCATGCTTTTGCATTAGTGATTAAGAGCACAAAATCTTTACTCTATTCAGTACTTTATTAGATCATTTTCATAATGCTATATTAACAATGTTCTCAACGATAGTACCTAACGTATAATTGATTTGCATAAACCTAGTCTATGTCATTCTGTAAAAACCCGAATAGCCTACTATTAATTTTAGTTTTCTTTTCTTTTTATAGTCGAGGCGGGTACTATGTAATATGTTTAACGCTTTTGTCTTTTTGAATTGCGACATCGGCAAGAGCCCTTCAATCGTCGGCGAAATAAGTAACGTTTCCGGGGTTTCTGAAGCGGTACAAGTGTCTGGAGTCTACGACATAGTGGCAACGGTGAGCGAAGAATCCCGGGAGGATATAGCGAAGTCAGTAAAGAGGATCCGTGCAATTGATAACATTATATCAAGCCTGACAATGATTGCGTCTGAAGAGCATGCTGTGAAGCAAGTGGAGGTATCGTAATAATGATAGCGCCGCATCAGACAAGACCTGCATTGCACACAACAAAAAAGTCGCCAGGGTTCTGTATTACCTGTGGAAAAATAGCAACAACTGAAGCACTGTTCAAATTAGATGGCGCGATGATCATACAGAGATATTGTGATAAGTGTTTATCAAGCGCGCAGTACTGATTCAGACTAGAAGACAAATCTCAAAGATCGAAGAAGAAAAAGTCTGCCAGTGAGATAGA
>DATDKS010000048.1:0-13798 GCA_036519825.1 Nitrososphaera sp.
CCAGGATGTCGAATTCTTCAAATTCATTTCATGTAGAAAATGTGAGTACTCTGAATTTTTATGTAGCCAGAGGCGCTGTTAGAAAGTGGATATGATTTTAGCAATTAAATGCAGCAGAATGTGATGACCGAAAAATTAGAATCGTCCTGCATACGCTTAACAGAGGTTTGGTAGTGTCGAGGTATCAACTTTTTCCACAACGAGAAATCAAAACCGATATACCAGCGTGGAGGTATGTTCTAGAAATATCGACTAAAGTATACAATTATTATACATTGCCTAGCTGATGTGTGGTTTTAGGCGCGATAGCGGCTATTATAGTTGCAGTAGTTGTGCTAATTGTTTTCTTTGCAATAGCCGGCTTTATCGTTCAACTACTGGCACCAGTAATTGCCGGGATAATAATATTGATTATTATAGTCATCGGGGGAGGATGGCTGTATGCAAAATACCGCACACGTTAGCTGGAAATTTTCTATTACGATGATATGCCTTATTTAGGGGGTGAATCGATCAGCAATGATATTTATGGTGAATAGAATCTGCGCGAACTAGACAGAGTGCATTACTAGCAGAGATTTTTTCATTTTTATGACATAGGCGACCTCTACTGGCTTCCACTGATAAATAGAGGATCAGAACGCGCTGGCTATAGCCTTATCACATTCTTTGCCGCAAACCTGATGTCCTCAGGCTTTATTGTTTTTCTTCCAGCATGCAAAGATAGGTCTACTGCTTGCTTGGCAATCCTCTCTGCGACCTCTTCTAGGACCTTTCTCAATTCATCTGCTGCATCATCACTAACACGCTCTGCACCGGATTTTTTCATGACACGATACATTGCTGCAAGGCCAAACTCAGGTCCAGTAGACATAGGCAATACCCGACACAGCTATATTAAAAGTGTACTTGTACTTCTATTAATTAATCCATGCCAATGTTCCAGGTAGCACCAATTTGAGTAAGCCCGCCACAACGGCAGCAGGTATAATAGCATATGGTAATAATAATAATGATAATACTAAATTTGCCTGCTATTGTCGTAATCCAACGCCCATTTTTGAGTAAGAACTGTAGTGTCAATTCTTGGCGTGCAAATGAGGTAATCACTATTTGCCTACGAACGAGAAGTCTTTTCTGTTGTAATTACTTCTTGGCAGTTCCAAAGCGGTTGCTTATGTTCCCTTGCTAACAGTAAGCAGTCTCTGAAGGGAAACTTGCAAATATTTATGTTATAATTCGTCCTTCAAGATATATCATTGCTCTTTGATGTTCATATCCATCTCACAGATAACAGGTATTCAGGCTATGTGTATCACATCATAGCGAGTCTGGGTAGGATGAAAATAATCGCGTGCTCTGTTACAGTTGATGTAGAAACCACAATTAGAAGTTTTGACCTCTTCAATGCACACCGCAATGTGGTCAAGCAATTTATTGGAATACATCCAGAAGCTTCGGGTAGGGAAGATCTAGACAGGTTCAGAGAAATCTTCGCGTCTAACTTGCAATCAATTGACGGTGTTGGTGAAATTGGTCTTGATAGCACATATAACGTGCCTATCAAGCAGCAAGAGCAAGTCTTTAGAGCAATGCTTGAGATGGCAGAGTTAACGAACAGACCCGTATCGATTCATTCTAGAAGAATGCTCGATGCCGTATTAGAAATACTACCTTCATACCATATCAAAAATGCATTGTTGCACTGGTTTGCAGGCAGCAAGAAACAATTGGCAAAATCTATGGATGCGGGACTGTACGTATCATACGGTCCTCCGCTAGTATACTCAGAAGACAAGAAGGTGCTCTTGAAAAACACAGACAGAGATCGCTTCTTGGTGGAAACTGATGGTCCAGTGCAATATTCGAGGTGCTTTGAGAACAAGCCAGCCATTTCCACTTCTTGTTTAGTCAGCGTTGTTGCATCAGTTGCATATGCCATTGGTATGTCCTATGATGAGACAGTTGAGATGCTGCAGAACAATTCCAAGGCCTATCTTGCATATGCATGACAAAGATAAAATATCCTTGATAATGCCTTCCCTATTGTATGAATAGAATAAAACGTATTTCTACTGAGCTATTGGAAAGATATCCAGATAAATTTGGGCTTGATTTTAATGGTAATAAGAACATCATCAGCGAAGTTGCCATCATCAGATCGAAGGTCTTAAGGAATGAGTTAGCCGGCTACATCACCGCACATTTGCGAAAGCAAGCCGCACAAGAAAAGGCTTCAATGGCGGCTGCTGTGGGAGAAACCGACGAAGAAGATGAGGAATGATAACTATACGGCTGCTTGGTGGCGCGAAAAAGGCAGTAGGCAAATCTGCGGTCAACCTTGACCGGCCCAGCGCGTCGGTCTCAGAAATTTTGGACTTTTTAACAACGATTTCAGCTGAGCCCCACCTCTTGCAAAGAGGCAATTTGATAATTACATTAAATGACGTCGATTCTGCTTCGCTTCAGGGCCATAACACCACGGTAAAAAGCGGCGATTCGGTTACCATTGTCACAGTTGTTCATGGTGGAATGGATTACAGGCTTGATGACTATCACCTATTGATTACGGGCATCCAAAGAATCGTATACGATCCCGGCAAACTGGTAGATCTGCTACGTGGCCGACATGACAATGTTTCGATACAGGCAGTGGATGCCAACGTAGTCTATGGAGAAGAACATTTGATAGGAGTACTCAGGATAGTCCTAGAAGCAGAAAAAAGAAAAATCATGCTTACAAACAGGCGGGAGATGGAACTATTGATTAGGCTCACAGGTACAAACCAAATTGAAGAAGCGATCAGAAGGGCGGGTTTGAAGAAGGATATCTGCGGCTGCTTTATTGCCTTTTCACAAGATAGCGAATCATTACGCCAATTTGAAAGCCAAATTAAAAGCGAATTTGACTTGAATGACTCTGTGCTGAAGCCAAGTAAAGAGAAGAGGATCAGGCTTGCAAACATGCTTGGTTTACCCAATGAATTGAACTACAGGGAATTTCTACAATACCTTTTGGAAAAGGCAGCGATATTAATAAAATAAACATTACTTACGCTTTTCAATTACAGAGCTAAAAATCTGATTGGGCCGGAGGACCGATACTCCCGTCAGGCCTCCGAGTACTTGTACTAGGACAACCCAGCAAGGGTTCTCCAAATCTACCTTGTTACTGATCTGGCCTGCTATCACCTTTATAATTTGCATAGAATCAAGAGAGTTGTGCCTTTTTTCAACCGTTACCCTGAAGGTGTCATTGCCAATTTTTGGAGTGAGATCTATTGCGGCCTGCCTGATTGTGTCAAGCCCGGTAGGGACAACAACTTGCATTGGCAATACACGCAGAATATAACGAATCTGCCAAGGTTCTGAGGCTACGAGATGTTTTAGTTTATCAATGACAGCAACAGGCTCAAGCGAGCTCTTTACAAGTACCATCCCCTTTATCTCAATAATTTCAGACTCTGCTGCCTCGTCGCCAAATCTATCAAGCAGTTCGAGAATTTCGTCTTGTGCATCTTCTTCCCTAAATCTATAGGTGGACACAATGAGGTTAAATTCGCCCAATGAACTGCGATACCTCCCTTGATTTTATCGCTCCTTCGCGCAATATTTTAGGCTTGTCTTCAACGGACACTATAGTGGATTCTACACCCTTTTCGACTATTCCGCCATCTAGGAGTGCATCATATCCTTCAAGCTGCGAATCGAGTACTTCTTGTGCGCTTTTCAGCCCCCTCTCTCCTGACACGTTCGCGCTAGTACCTACAAGGTACCTGCAGTGATTGAGAAGCATCAATACGCAATTGTTGGCTGGAACACGCACTGCCAAACTAGAACTGCTGGCCATAATCAGGGAGGATATCCTTTGGTCGAGTATTGGAGCCACTATTGTTAGCGCGCCAGGCCAGTACCTTTCAGCAAGCGTTCTGCCAGTCCTGCCAAGCGACACTATCCTTTCTGCATTTTGCATGCTGTACGTCAGAACAGGCAGCGGCTTTTTCTCATTCCTGCCCTTTATTGTAAAAATGCGCTTGACTGCCAAGTCGTTGTATGGATCACAGCCTATTCCGTAGATCGTGTCAGTTGGATAGACGACCACTCCTCCATTTTTAATGACTAATGCGCAACTGGCCACTGCTTCTTCTGAGCATTGGAAAATCTGTCGTTTTTCCATTGTAGCCAGGCCTTATTGTTGCAAATACACCCGCAGGATAGCCTTGTCTAGTTCATGCTGCATTAGCAAGCCAATCTCACAATTATCCATCCTATAAATCATAAGAACGTCATACGAGATGTGGTAGCTGCAATATTAAGTATTGAAATGTTGCAAACTTGCAATCTAGGTCTCTTCATCTTTTTTCACCAATTTTGAAATGTGAGGTATTCGCGGCACTCCAACGGCAAACGCGGTGGCCACAGCTGCCAAAAAGTAGTATTGATAGCCTATGGCCATTCCAATTGCGGCAGCGTACCATATAGCAGCAGCAGTGGTTAGGTTAGTGATTTTCTTATCAATTTCGCTCTTGAGGATAATGCCTGCGCCCAAGAACCCAATGCCGGATACCACCTGTGCAGCAATTCTTGAAGAAGAATTTGCATCCACGAAGGAGGACAAGAAGGTAAAAATCATAGCGCCTCCAATTACAAGACAATGGGTACTAATTCCTGCAGGCTTGTTCCTCGATTCTCTTTCTACACCTATCACAAATCCGGCTCCGAGAGCGATCCCGATATCGATCAAAAAGCGGATTTCATAACCAGTTGGTATGCCTTCAAGAACCATACACACTACTCATATTCCTGCGCGCTCTGTTAGAATCATAAGTTCTACTGTGACCTTGCCATAAGCCACTGCCCTACTTTTGGCAGTACGTTATTTTGAGAGTAGAGGCTAGCAATAAGTCCCACATGCCCGGTGTGGAACATCATAATACGCTTATCAGTGCTTGACACTACATCATTTAGAGGGGCGCTGCATTGAGGAGACACAAGATGGTCTTCGTCAGCGATAACGTTGAGCAGTGGGACTTTGATTGTTGACAAGTCTACGATCTGATCGCTCAGCTTCATCTCATTCTTCACCAGCAGGTTCTTCTGATATATGTCAGTTATCCATTGCCTGAATGTTTCTCCTGCTATTGGAGGCGTATCATACAACCACTTTTCAAGGCGCAAAAAGTTACCTACAAATTCCTCGTTATCGACATTCTGAAGAAGGTTCAAGTACTTGTTGATGCCCTGCTTGAATGGCTTTAGTGCCGAATATAATGCATACAATTGCTCAGGTTGCAGATTTCCGATGACCTGCAGCATCTTGTCGACATCCATGTTCTTTGCAAGGTTTCCAATCACTGTGAAATCCTTCTGACCGTCTATCACAGGTGCGATTACTGCAATGTTCCTCACCTTGTCTTGGTGCAGTGCAGTGTACATCGTCGACATGGTTCCGCCCATGCAATAGCCGTGGAGCGTTAATTTCTCTACTTTAGTTCTTTTGATTACAGCCTCTACACAGTCATCAATAAAGCAATTGACGTAGTCGTCAAACGAAACGTACTTGTCTGCCGCAGTGGGCGCTTTCCAGTCAATAAGGTAGACATCGAATCCCTGAGTTAGCAGGCTGCGGATCCAGCTTTTATCATGCTGGAGGTCAAGCACATATGACCTATTAATGAGTGCATAAACAACAAGTATCGGCGTTCTCGCGGTCTTGCTGACCATCTGCCGGTAGTGCAAAAGCCTGTAGGCTCTATTTTCAATTAGGACTTCGTTTGGAGTTCCGCCAACTTCGACGTTTCCAGCCGTGTGCAGGACATCCCTCACCTTTTCGACCTTGCGATAGGCCTCCTTGATCTCTTGAGCAAGCGTAGGTTCTTTTTTTATCTGGCTCTCCGGCTCGCTCTGCGCTGGTTGGAAATTTTGCTCCTTATGGTCAGGTTGAAATTCTTGCTTGGTCATTACTCGCCTCAACGCTCCTCTTTATATCCCGCACAGTTCTCTTCAGTTCCACTATGTCCTTCTGCATCTCATCAACCTCACTTCTTGTTGGAAGGTTGAGCGTCTTGAAGTTCTTCTCTACTATGCTCTGCATAACCTTTGATACATTCATCTGGTTACCAGATAGTTTGCCATGGATCTCAGAAAATTCCGAAGATGTAAAAAGAGAAGTAAAAGTGTCTTCAAAGGCCTCTATGGCGACGCGTCTGTAATTCTCAAAATCATCTTTTGTTGTCAGCTGCCTTGGAGCCCGCTCTACTGTATCTCTCACTGCCCTTGCGTAAGCTGCATTCACAAGCGACCAATAGCTGTCCATGTTGTTTTTGAGTTCAACCATGACCTTGCCAAGCGTGACAAAATCGTTAGCGTATGAGCTAAAATCTTTTGAAAAAGCGTATATAGGACCAATCGTCGGAAGCTTCAGAGTACCGCTCAATTCAAACATTTTGTTGATTTGCTCTTGCATAAATTCTAGTGCGTTATCAGCATTACCCTTTTCAACCACTATTTTTTTCACACAACATGTAGAATTCGTCGACTGGCTATTATAGTTTCTTGGTATAGAATTTACACTAAAAGTATAGTTTGAATGTGAATCTTGTATTAGATTTTCGAGCTATCACTTCGTTGCCAAAAATTGGCAAATTATATGTGACTACCGCTGATACTTTGACTGAGGCAAGAGATATCCTATACAAAACATGGGGTCAGCGCCTACTCAAATGCGTGCTACTGACAAACAGTTTCTCAATCTGGCTTGATGTAAAACAGGTATATACATCTTTGTAACTCGGGCTTAACCCGCAATCATTAAATTAACAAGAGGGGCTAGAGCGCAGGGGGCCCGTAGCTCAGCATGGATAGAGCGCCTGCCTTCTAAATTCTATTGGAGAGAGCCGGAAGTCGTGGGATCGAAGCCCACCGGGCCCGCTTTTCCTAGCAGTGCAAACACACCTCCAGATCCATAAGCGATTCCAATGAGGATTCTGGACAGCATTACTGCAATGTCTTGGCGTGTTGCAAAGAGCATGCTGTCAATCATGACAGCAGCTGGTATTGCTGCAATGGAAATCACAGCGACTATCAGCTGCTCGCGGTTATCAGCGCCGGTATACTTCTTGATGATAAAATATGTCGACAAGTTGCCGAGGCCGATGCCGGCTAGGATAAGGTACTGGTATAATGATGGAAAAGCGGCTATTGCAGCAAAAGGTCCTGCCCAGCAAATCCCATTGAGCGCCTTTGCACCAGCAGGCCACCTGGTGCTTGTCTTCATCCTGCCTAGGATTGCAGGTATTGCTTTGCGCAAGCGAGTGGAGCTTGCCCCAAACACTGCACCAAAGCTGACAATCCAAATCACCGCATAGTAATAAAGTGGAAATGCTGCGGCTGTGATATAAGCAATTTCGCTAAGAAAAGAGGCAATCCCGACGGATATCGAAACTGCTATGAACAGAATACCAAAGGCCCTTCGTGTCTCAACTGCAGAGTTCTGCAACAATGGTGATGCAGCTGTATCTAATTTAAATTATCATGAGTAACCTCAGCTCATCACATAAATGCTGCCCATGCTTCTAATAACAAAAACAATCTTGTTCTGTTTAATCTTTGATGCAAATTATTCCATGGATGCACACATGTTCTATCCCTTTGGAAACCATACAATCATTAGGTGAATCCAACATCACAGAGAGCAAGCCAGATATTTTTCATCTGTGTCTTTTATCGAAGCTTGATTCGAATGTCGACAGACTATTATCTACATCTATGAGATTATCTTAATTCGGGTCTAGGTATGACCAACCATTTTAGATATTTTCAGTGTCCACATGTATCACAGAACATACGATATGACTATTCTTTGAAGAACAGCTGTGACTAAAAATCTTGAACTCAATAGGAGGTCTAACAGTTATCCATGCAAAGCGCTGCATGTATCGCACAACAAAATCAGAAGCTCTGCGAATGTATTTCATGTGCATATTCAAGGCAAAAAAATAATGGACGTTTTCCAAAAGAAGTAGCGTGGAAGGTTTCCACACGACCCTTAGATAGCAATATTTCACAGTCCAAAAATAGGAGGTTACTTTGCCTGGCCAGTTATCCTTGTCCACTTGGCAAGAGCGCCAGCAGCAGTCACCCATTCAATGACCGAATGATAGACTGGAACATTTGCTTCCTCAATCTGCTTCGAGATCTTTTCCGTAAACGGTCCTCCCATAGCACCTACTAGTATTGGTTTTTTCTTTTGCCTCTGGAATGAGGCTAGAACATTTACAATTGTTTCTTCAAGTGGGTCGTCTTGGAAGACAAACCAAGGCATGATGATGTCAATATTGGGATCATCCAAGAATGACTGTATTGCAAACTGATAATCATCAGCATTTGCAGATCCCGTGATGTCGCAAGGATTACCTATGACATATGTTGATGGATAGTGATCCTTGAGTGATTTTTTAGTCCCTTCACCCAGTTCCGCTACTTGTAGCCCAAGCCTTTCAAAGTGGTCAATTGCAGCAATTATTGGGCCTGCGCCATTGGTCACCATTGCTACTCTACCCCCTGTTGGCACTGGTTGCCACGTCAGGGCCTTGAGCGCCGCCGTCAGCTCTTCATAGCTATCAACGGATAAGACACCTGCCTGATCTAGCGCGCCCTTCACTACTGCATACGAGCCGCCAAGGGATCCGGTATGAGAAGCGGCCTGCTTGGCCCCTCTTGCGGATCTGCCGTTTTTAAATACAATCACGGGCTTACCCCGCTCCTTGATTACTTTTTTTGCAGTATTCAGGAACTTCCTACCGTCGCCTAAGCCCTCAACGTATAGCCCGATGACCCGGGTCTGCGGGTCTTCAGAGAGGTACCAAATCATGTCGGCCTCATCCACGTCGGATCTATTGCCGTATGATATCATCTTGCTCATGCCAAATGTGTCAGAGCTCTCCATAAAGGCGATGCCGACAGTTCCGCTCTGGGAAAGGAAAGCGACATCGCCCCTCCTAGGACGTATCATTCTTGCATGGCCTTGGAAGGCACAATCTAGGCGGTTCTCACCATTGAACATGCCTATGCAGTTGGGACCTATAATCCTGATCTTCAGTTGCTTTGACAGCTCTTGGATCTGCCCCTCAATGGTTGCCCGCTCCCCTCCAAGTTCTTTGCCTCCCCCGGAAATAATTACAAAGTTATGAATGCCTTTCTTTGCCGCTGACCTCAGTAGATCCGGCACAAACTTCAAATCGACCGTAACGACTACTACATCCACCCTGTCAGCGATCTCGTCGAGGCTCTTATAGGCCTTGAGGCCCAAGATCTCAGAATAACCTTTTGCGTTCACGGGATAGACCTTGCCCGTGTACTCGTGCTTTGCCAAGCTCTCCAAAACAGAGTTGCCTACCTTGCCAGATTCAGGTGAAGCGCCGATTAGTGCCACCGACTTAGCGTTGAAGAACAAATCCAGGTATTCGGATTCCGGCTGGGCCTTTGAGATTACATTGAGGTCTGGCTTTTCGCGTAGCAGGATCTTGGCATCAACTACGACGTATTCATTTTCATAAAATATAATAGGGTTGAAGTCGATGCTTTCATAGTATGGCGCCATCTCCGTTCCAAATTTGCCTATATTGACTAGTGCCTCAGCAAGCATATTCAAGCTGACAGGCGGCATGCCACGGAAGCCCCTAAGTATCTTGTTGCCCTTTAGATCGTCTATCATACTGACTGCATCTTCCTTTGTTATCGGCAAAACCCTGAATGACACATCTTTGAAGACTTCAGTGTAAATGCCACCGATCCCGGTCATGATGACGGGGCCAAACTGAGGGTCGTTCTGCAGACCAACAATGAGCTCCACGCCACCAGCTGCGGCCATTTTCTCGAGCAGCACGCCCTTTACGCGGTACTGCTTGCTCAGCCTGCCGAACATGTCGTTGAATGTATCCTTTACGTCAGCTTGGTTCTGAAGGCCTACCTTAACACCTCGAACATCTGTCTTGTGCAAGATCTCCGGCGAAACAATTTTTGCAACGAGTGGAAAACCTACTTTTCCCGCCTCTATTTCTGCCTCTTCAGCGCTCTTGACTAGGGCGTATTTCGGCACCCTAACGCCGTACTCACTCAAGACTTGTTTGGCAAGCTCTTCGGTGATTACTTTTTCCTTGTTTGAATAAATGTCATCAAAGAGCTTCTGAACCTTCTCATTGGTCATTTTTATTGATAGAAAAAACCTGATTAGCTTTTATATAGTTACCTAATGTGTGAAATGTATTATTTTTATTCATTTCTGCAACACCCTTGCAAAATTATTATACATATGCCTGCACAGAGCCGCTAGATGTTCTATCTCACCAGGTGCCGGCTGTATGCTCTCAGGTCTGATCTTTTCGGCGATCAACTCAGCATTGTACTCCTTCATCCAAGTCCGTATAAGATGCTCATCGACTTCAAAGTGAAACTGGATCCCAACAGCGGACTCGATCCTGAAGGCCTGGGCATATAGATCAGAATACGCAAGGATCTTTGCGTTTGCTGGCAGGTCATACGTATCGCCATGCCACTGGAATACCCTAATCATTTTATCGGTGAAGCCTCTAAATATGTCATTGCTGCTAGCCGGTGTCAGGTACACATTGTGCCATCCTATCTCTTTCTTCTTGGCTTTGTAGACGCGCCCTCCTGCAGCCTGCGCAATGAGCTGTGAACCAAGGCATAGGCCCAATACTGGCGTGTCGTTCTTCATTGCATCCCTTATGAGCTCTTGCTCTCTTTGCAAGTATGGAAAATTGTCGTAGACTGCCATTGGGCCTCCGAGGATTACTATGGCATCATATCCCACGGCGCTGGTAGGCACGGGATCATCCTGTATATTCAGCTTTTCAATATGATAGCCGTCATGCACAAACATCTGCTCAAGTAAGCCAAGTGTCTCGCACGGAATATTTTGTACTGAAAGTATCTTGTGCAACATTTAGCTTGCGTGCTCATTTGTATTTATGCCATGAGGAAAAATATTAAATCTGACGGGTGCTACAAATTAGATGGGCCGTGGGCTACCAATATAAAGTCGATGAATATCAGACTGTTGAACGCCTGCGCAGTTTTATCTGCATGCTCAACGAAGAATCGGATAAAGGCTCTGTCATTGTCGTCGAGGGTAGACGCGATGCTGAGGCACTCTCTAGAGTAGGTTTCACTGGAAACCTAGCAGTCTTCCACCATTTTAAGGGGATTGCGGACTTTGTCGACAGCTATGACAGCATAGGCAAAAAGATAATTCTGCTCTTGGATATGGATAGAACTGGCAAGTACCTCACGAGCAGACTAGTGTCCCAACTTCAGTTGAGCAGGCATTGCGTGAACCTGTCATATAAGAGGGCACTTGCAAGGATAACAAATGGCAAAGTGAGGCATGTTGAGGATCTTGTCATCTTTGCACCGTGCATGTCAGGCATCACAGGGAGCCGGAAGGACCTTTACTTTTATACATGATTCTCTGAAGTTTTACAAAGCACTTATATTCAAGCAAAGAAAAGTGAGAGCTATATACCAGCAAACTGCGAGGTTATGAAAGAAATTGCCCACCACAGGTATAGTAAAATATCATGTTAAGTTAAAATTTGATGTTGATGGTATGGTTGAGAAAGCCGATATCATTGGAGCTATTTTTGGACAGACAGAGGGTTTACTTGGACCGGAAATGAACCTCAATGAATTACAAAAAGTATCCAAGGTTGGAAGAATTGAAGTAAACGTGGAGACTAGAGGCAATATGACCAAGGGCGACGCCCTCATACCTATGAGTACAGACATATCTACTGCTGCACTAATTGCGGTAGCCATAGAGAGCATTGACAAAGTAGGGCCATTTCCGGCTAAATTCGGTCTGGTAGGAATCGATGACATTCGAGCAATAAAGAAGAAGGTCATAGTTGACCGCGCTAAGAAGATAGTACAAGACTGGGCTACCAGAACTATAAGTGAGGGAGACGAGATGCTCAAGGATGTTTATGATGCGAGCAAGCCGGGTAAGCTCACAAGCTTTGGCAAAGCGCAGCTGGCGTGCGGCACAGGAGTTTTTGACTCTGCCTGGATAATACTGGTGGAAGGAAGGGCAGACGTTGTCAATCTTCTTCGTGCAGGTTATGACAATGCCATTGCAATAGAAGGTGCAAGGATCGACGAATCTGTGACAAAACTCACAGAAGGCAAGCGGGTAGTGGCATTTCTTGATGGCGATCGGGCAGGAGACCTCATACTGAAGGAGCTGCATGGAGTCGTCAAGATAGACAAGGTGCTTAGGGCTCCACATGGGAAGGAAGTGGAGGAATGCACTCCCCTTGAGATATCTGAAATCTTGAAGGACGCATTCTCACCTGAAGTATCATCTGTTCAACAGCCGATATATTCCCCGCATCAGGCCCCTCATCATCAACAGCAGCACAATTACGACAGGAGAAATTATAGGAGAGAAAGGGAACCGCAAGAGGATTACCGTGCTCCTCATTTGAGGCAGCAAGAAGCACTACAGCCAGCGCAGCCATCAAAGGAGCCGTTAGTTGAGGACAGTGTAGAGATTCTCTCTGCAGTCCGCGATGTTTATCCTCAAATAAATGAAACACTTGAGGCTGTCGTGCTAGACGGCTCTATGAATACTCTGCTTAAGGTCCCAGTGTCTGAAGTCATTAAGAGGCTTAACAGCGCAGAGGGTGGCAAGCTGCTGGTAATAGACGGCATTGTCACTCAGAGGCTTGTCGATGCAGCCGACAAGGCAGGTATCGAGTACATTGTGGGACATCGGACGACAGACTTGAAGAAACCAGCAGAGGTCCAAATCAGGACATTTGATGACATTGGGATAAGTAACTAGTAAGAATAAATGCCTGAAATCAAGCTACAGCACATATTGACCTTGATCGAGCTCCTTTCAAAAGGGGCCCGCCACAATTTTGTCGAGGTGACGTCCACGCTCCTTGGCAAGGGCATTGGCAGGTCGCAACAGGCAGCATCGAAGCACCTGCTAGACCTGGAAACATCTGGATACATCGAACGCCTGAAAAAAGGGCAAAAGTTTGCAGTTAAAGTCACGGACAAAGGCTATTCTGAGATACAGAGCCTCTTTTTGTCGTTGAGGACTGCACTTGAATCTACACCTGCGACTATGGATTTCGAAGGCAATGTCATTTCGGGTATGGGAGAGGGGGCATATTACATGTCACTGGAAGGCTATAGGAAACAATTCAGAGAAAAATTAGGATACGAGCCGTATCCTGGGACACTAAACATTCGGCTAACGGATCAGATATACATGAATGGCCGGCTCGAGCTTGGCAAGCATCCGTCGATATTTATCAATGGCTTTAGTGATGGCACACGTACTTATGGCTGGGTCAAGTGCTATCGCGCCACCATAAACGAGGGTGCAGTAGACAATGCTGCGGTCCTTGTGCTTGAACGTACACACTATGATGATAGTATGCTTGAGGTGATAGCGCCGATATCAATCAAGCAGGCGGCCTACGTCAAAAACGGTGACAGAATAAAGGTGCAAGTGCGGCTTGCTTAGATGCCATAGATTGAATCTCCCAGCTCTTCCTTTATTTTCGAACTCTTTGATCCTGGCAATGGAGTTGACAGCCGTATAACCTGGACATTCAGGTTGCGTTTCTGGCAGTTCTCGGCAATGTCTTTTTCACTGTGCGCCTGGTCATATCCAAGTGCGATCACGTTTGGCTTTACGTATTCGACTGTCTCATAGAGCGTACCCTCCTTGCCAATTATTGCTAAGTCGACAAAATTAAGC